>DATNBJ010000357.1:0-8757 GCA_035572055.1 Thermoleophilaceae bacterium
AGGCCTGACCGAACAGGCGGCCGTCGCGCAGGGTGGCGGCTGGATTGCCGTCGCCGTAGCGGTCGTCGCGGTCCTGGTGCTGGCGGGGTGCGAGCACTGTTCCCAGCCGATCGCTCCGGAACCGCAGGTGCCGTCGTCGCCCGGCCCTCCGGATGGCGGCACGAACTAGTCCGGCCAACTCGAACGCCGGTCGCCGGATTCCGCCGGCCCACGCCGACGCCGGCGACCGGTGCGCGAGGAGCAGAAGGCTCCTCCGGCCCACCGATTCGTAACGAGCCGCTACTTACGCCCGGCGTCGCTGCGCAAACGCACGCGCGCGAAGCGGCCGCCGCCGTTCTTTGAGGCGCCGTTCTTCGACGAGTCGTTCTCCGAAGACGTGAAAAACCGCGCCAGGCTCTCCGCGATCGCCCCCGGATCCTCGCTCGGGGCGATCGGCTTGCCGAACGAGATCTCCACGTTGTGGCGTCGCGAGAACAGCAGGCCCTGGATTCGCTTGGGCCAGAAGCGGCCGGGGGGCATCGCGGCGCGGGTACCGGACACGCGGATCGGGACGATGGGGAGGTTGTGGCGCTCGGCCAGCACGGCCGCGCCGCGGCGCACGCGGCCCGGGCCGCCTGTGCGCGAGCGCGTGCCCTCCGGGTAGAGCAGCAGGCTCCAGCCCTTGTCGAGCAGCTTGTCCACGTGGTCGGTCGCGTTCTTGTCCATCCCGCCGCCCTTCCGCTCGAGCGGCACGGCGTTGAAGATGAAAGAGACCAGCAGCGCCACCAGCTTGTTCTTGTAGAAGTAGTCGGCGGCCGCGCCCACCACGGTGCGGCGGCGAAGCCGCCGGGGCAGAGCGGCGAGGATCACCGGCGTGTCGATGTGGCTGCGGTGGTTGGCCACGAGGATGACGGGGCCCTTCACGCCCGCGAGGTCCTCGCGGCCCGTCGAGCGCCGGTTCGTGTAGAAGTCGAGCGCCGGCTCGAGGATGAGGCCCAGGAACAGCTCGCGCCACAGGCGAGCGAGTGACGAGCGGGCCACGGGAATGTCGAGCTGGGACGCGGCCTTCTTGCGCATGTCCACGCCGCGCGACTTCATGCGGTCTGCGAACGACCGCTTGCGGCGGAGCCTCAACACGCGTCAGACAACCCCGGCTGGTAACTGGCGTTACACACTTGTCGCTACCGTTGCCCGCGTGAGCACGGCCGGCGGCCTGCAGGCACGCATCCTCGAGCTTTTGAGCGCCGTCGAAAGCGGCGACCTCAGCGCCACCAGCGCTTTTGAACGACTCGCTGCGCTGCCGTACGACGATCTGGGCTTCGCGCGCGTGGACACTCACCGCGAGTTGCGGCAGGGCGCGCCCGAGGCCGTGCTGGCCGAGGGCAAGGCGCCGCACGAGATCGAGGCGATCGTTCGAAGCCTCCTCGACGGCGGCGCCGGCAGCGTTCTGGTGACCCGCGCGGACGCCGACGCGCGCGCCGCGGTGAAGCGCGTCGCTCCCGACGCTCACGAGCACGAGCGCGCGCGGCTGGCGTGGGTGGAGCGCTCGCTGCCCGCGACCTGCGGCCAGGTTGCGATCGTCTCCGGCGGCACGTCCGACGGTCCGGCGGTGCACGAGGCACGGGTGCGCGCGGAGCTGCTCGGGACGAGCGTCAGCGTCCACGAGGACGCGGGCGTCGCGGGCATACACAGACTTGCTCCCGCGCTCGAGGACCTGCGCCGAGCCGACTGCGTGATCGTCGTGGCGGGCCAGGACGCGGCGCTCGCGTCGGTGGTCGGCGGCCTCGTGTCGTCGCCCGTGATCGGCGTCCCCACGAGCACCGGCTACGGCGCCAGCTTCGGCGGCACCTCGGCGCTGCTCGCGATGCTCACCTCGTGCGCCGCGGGGGTCGCGGTGGTGAACATCGACGACGGCTTCGGCGCCGGCACCATCGCGGCACGGATCGCGCGGGCGGCGGGAGGCGCGCGGTGACCAGGCTCCTCTATGTGGATGCTGTCGCGGGCGTGGCCGGCGACATGCTGCTCGGCGCGCTCCTCGACGCGGGCGCGGACGAAAGCGAGGTCCGCGAGGCGATCGAGGGTCTCGGCGTTGCCGGTCTCGATCTGGAGGTCGGCACCACCAGCCGCCACTCGATCTCCGCGAAGAGCGTGCGCGTGCTGTGCGACGAGGTGAACGTGCACCGCACCTGGCCGGACGTGCGCGAGCTGATCGGCGCCGCCACTTCTCTTCCCGCGCGTGCGCGCGAGCGCGCGCAGAAGACGTTCGCCGCGCTGGCCGAGGCCGAGGGCCGCGTGCACGGCATCCCGGCCGAGCAGGTGCACTTCCACGAGGTCGGCGCAGCCGACGCGATCGCCGACGTGTGCGGCATCGCGGTGGCGCTGGAGTCGCTCGGCATCGACGAGCTCGTCTGCTCGCCGCTGCCGGTGGCGCGCGGCTTCGCCCAGACCGCGCACGGCACGCTGCCGCTGCCGGCACCCGCCGTGCTCGAGCTGCTGCGCGGCGCGCCGCTCCGGGGCATCGACCTCGAGACCGAGCTGGTCACCCCCACGGGCGCCGCCGTGGTGGCGGCGCTCTCACGGGACTGGGGACCGGTGCCCGCCATGCGGCTCGACTCGCTCGGCTACGGCGCCGGCACCCGCGACCACGCCGAGCTGCCCAACCTCGTGCGCGTACTGGTGGGCGAGCGGGTGGAGCGCCACGGCCGCGCGCACGACGTGTCGATGATCGAGACCAACCTCGACGACCTCTCGCCCGAGTTCGTGCCCGACGTGGTGGAGGCGTGCTTCGCGGCCGGCGCGCTCGACGTCTGGGTCACTCCCACGCAGATGAAGAAGGGGAGGCCCGGCATCGTGCTCTCGGCGCTCGCGCCGCCCGCCGAGGAGCGGGCCGTGTCGACGGCGATGCTGACGCACAGCGGCACCTTCGGAGTGCGCGTGAGCGGAGTGCGGCGCTGGGAGCTCGACCGCGAGTGGCGAACCGTCCAGGTCGCGGGGCGCGAGGTGCGCGTGAAGATCGGCAGCCTCGACGGCCGCACGCTGCACGTGGCGCCCGAGCACGACGACTGCGCCGCGGTGGCGGCCGAGACGGGGGAGCCGGCCAGCGCCGTGTGGAGCGCGGCGGCCAGGGCGGCACGGGAGGAGCTCGATGGTTGAGCGGCTCGAACAGCGCATCGCGGACCTGGGCAGCGCGATCGTGGCCTTCTCCGGCGGCGTGGACTCCTCGCTGGTCGCCGCGCTTGCGGCACGCGCGCTCGGCGACGACGCACTGGCTATCACCGCGATCTCACCCGCGCTCGCGCACGGCGAGCTCGACGGGGCGCGGCGCGTGGCCGAGGCCATCGGCATCGCGCACGAGACGATCACCACCGACGAGCTGGCCAGCGAGGACTATCGCCGCAACGACCGCTACCGCTGCTTCCACTGCAAGACCGAGCTGTACGGCCGGCTGACGGAGATCGCGAGCGAGCGCGGCTACAACGCCGTGCTGTCGGGCGCGAACGCCGACGACGCCGGCGACTGGCGCCCGGGATTACAAGCCGCCGAGAACCACGGCGTGCTGCATCCGCTGCTCGAGCTGGGCGTGACCAAGCGGCAGGTGCGCGAGCTGGCGGCAGCGCTGAGCGTGCCCAGCGCGGCCAAGCCGGCGAGCCCCTGCCTGGCCTCACGCATCCCGTACGGCACGCCGGTGGAGCGCACGACGCTGGAGCGGATCGACTCGGCCGAGAAGGCCGTCAAGGAGCTCGGCTTCAGAGAGCTTCGTGTCCGTCACCACGGCGAGCTCGGCCGCCTCGAGATCGGCGCCGATGAGCTCGCAAGAGCGACCCGCGAGCGCGAAGCCATCGAACGGGCTATCCGTGGCGCGGGCTACGACCGTGTCGAAATCGACCCGAAGCCGTTCCGATCGGGGTCGCTGAATCAGCTTCCAATCCTGGGCGCAACAGCTCCGTAAGAGCCCGCCGGTGGCGCGCCAGCGCCTCCTCCGACAGCGGGTCCTCGCCGAGCAGCCGCTCCCGGAAGCCCGCGTCCGAGAAGTACGTGAACACCGCGCCGTAGTAGACCTGGATCAGCTCCAGGGGATCGTGCTCACAAAGCCGCCCGGCCTCCATCTCGCGCTCGAGAAACACGACCGCGCGATCCACGAACGGGCGCGCGTGCTCGGACAGCATCTCCTCGAGCCGGCCGCCGCCGTCAAGGGCCTCGCGCCGCACGATGCGCACGAAGTCGCGGTGCGTCGCGAGGAAGCCGAAGCCCGCGTCGAGGATCGCCTCCACCTGCGCGAACCCGGACAACCCGGCCGACGCCGCGGCCTCGGTGTCGTGGGCCCAGTCCGCCACGGCGGCGGCGATCACCGCCGCATAGAGGTCTTCCTTGGACTTGAAGTGGTACAGCAGCGTCGGGTGGCTGAGCCCCGCGCGCGATGCGATGCCGGCCAGCCGCGCGCCGCGGAATCCGTGCTCTGCGAACTCCTCACGGGCGACCTGCAGGATGCGCTCCTGGGAGCTGAGCTGGACGGTGCCCACGGCGCGCATGATACGGGCCTACTGACAGGTCAGTAGAGGCGGTATGGTGCGCCTGCCCCGTGGCCCGAAATTCCGCACAGCACAGCATCGCGGAGCAGTTGGCTGGGCGCACGCTTCTGCTCACGGGAGCCTCGGGCTTCCTCGGCAAGGCTGTGCTCGCCGCCTGCCTGCGGTCTCTGCCCGGCATCGGGTCGATTCGGGTGGTGCTCCGCGCAGCCAACGACGATGCGGCGCGCGAGCGCCTTCAGCGCGAGGTGCTGTCGGCCTCGGCGTTCGAGGCGATAAGCCCCGCCGACCTCGGGCTCGCCGTGGAGACCGGCCGGGTGACCGCAGTCGCCGGCGACCTGCTCCAGCCGCGGCTCGGGCGGGACGACCTGAGCGCGCTCGAGGGCGTGGACGTGGCGATCCACTGCGCCGCGTCGGTGTCGTTCGAGGAGCCGCTCGACCAGATGCTCGAGCTGAACGTGCACGGCACGATGGACCTGATCGGCGCACTGCGCGAGGTGGGGCTGCCGCAGAGCTTCGTGCACGTGTCGACCGCCTACGCGTCCGGCAGCCGCACCGGCCTCGTGCTGGAGCGCCCGTCGGGGCTGAGCCCGGCCGAGCCGCAGATCGACCTGGAGGCCGAGCTGGCGGCCGCCCGCTCGTGGCGTGCCGAGCTCGAGGCCGACTCGCGGCTGCCCGAGCACCAGCACCGCTTCGTGCGCGACGCGAGCCAGGAGATCGGGCCCGCCGGCGCGCCCGCCGTGGGCGCGCGCGGCGAGGAGCTGCGCCGCCGCTGGGTCGGGGACGAGCTGGTACGCCGCGGCCGCGAGCGCTCGCGCGCGCTGGGCTGGACGGACGCGTACGGGCTGTCGAAGGCGCTGGCCGAGCGCCACCTGCTCCAGCAGGACCTGCCCGGCCTCACGATCGTCCGCCCGTCGATCATCGAGTCCGCGCTCCACTTCCCCTACCCGGGCTGGATCGAGGGGCTGAAGGTGGCCGACCCGGTGATCCTCGCCTACGCGATGGGCATGGTGCCGCGCTTCCCGGGCGACCGCTCGGTGCGGCTCGACCTGGTGCCGGTGGACCTGGTGGCGAACGCCTGCATCAGCGCCGCCGCGCACCCGCCGGCGGACGGCCCGCGCACGATCGCGATCGCCAGCGGCAGCCGCAACCCGATCACGATCGACGAGCTTGCGGAGCTGATCACCGAGTACTTCCGGGACTACCCGCTGCCCGACGAGGACCAGCTCCCGGTGGAGGTGCCGGAGTGGACCTTCAGCTCGAGCGGCCGCGTTCTCGGCGCACTCGACCGCGGCCAGCGCGCGATCAAGACCGCGCGCTCGCTGCTCGACCGCGTGGCCGTGCCGCGGGTCGACGACGCCGAGCGCCGCCTGCACAAGGAGCAGCGCCGGCTCGAACGGCTGGAGCGCCTCGCGCAGATCTACGGGCCCTACACCGAGCTCGACTGCATGTTCGACGACCGCAACACGCGCGAGCTGCTGGAGCAGCTCCACCCGGACGATCTCGACGACTTCGCGTTCGACACCGAGGCGGTGCACTGGCCCACGTACATCCAGGAGGTGCACCTCCCCGCGCTGCGCGAGCTGGTCAAGCCGCCGAGCCGGCCCGTGCCCACGGTGGGCCGCTCGCGCGACGAGGCCGGCCTGCCCGAGGGCCCGCCGGCGCTCGCCCTCTTCGACGTGGAGGGCGTCGTGCTCGACGCCACCGTCGTGCACTTCTACGCGTGGTTGCGCGGCGGCACGATGCCGTCGCTCGACCGCGCGCTGTGGATGGCCACGCTGGGCGCTCGGGTGGGCGGCTGGATGTCCCTCGACCGCCGCTCGCGCGCGAGCTTCAACCGCGCCTTCTACCGCGAGTACCGCGGACTGCCGGCGGATGAGTTGAGAGAGCGCGCCCAGGCCGCGCTCAGCGAGTTCATCCTGCCGCGAGTGCAGCACGCGGCCGTGCGCCGCATCCGCGCCCACCGCTCGCGCGGCGACCGGGTGGTCCTCGTCACCGGCGCGCTGGACTTCCTCGTGCAGCCGCTCGAGCACCTCGCCGACGAGCTGGTGGCCGCGCGCCTCGTGGAGCGCCGCGGCGCGTTCACGGGCGAACTGGCCGAGCCGCCGCTGAGCGCCGACGGCCGCGCCTCGCTGGCCGCGCGGCTGGCCGCCGAGCACGGTGTGGACCTGGCGGACTGTCATGCCTACGGGGACTCGATCTCCGACCTGCCGCTGCTCGAGCTGGTGGGGCATCCGGTGGCCGTGAACCCGGACTTCCGCCTGGCTCGCGAGGCTCGCCGCCGCGGCTGGAGCGTCGTGGACTGGGAGACCGAGCCCGGCGCCCGCACGAGCCCGCCCGCGCCGATCAACGTCGCGGTGTAACCACCATGCTCACGACCCGAATATCGATCACGATCTGGCGTGCGAGAACCAAGCAGGGCAAGGACGCAGCGAGCCGTAATAGCGGCGCTATTGCGGCGAGCGAGGACGCCGCGCTGCGCGGGTTCGCAGCCGCCAGGCGGGATCGATATGAGGGAAGGGAGCATTCTTAGTGCTCGCCCTTGAGTACAGACCTTCGTTGCCGCGTTATCTCGCAACGCGCGCCGTCCGCCGGCTCGGTCCCACCGCGCTGCACCTCACCGAGCTGGATCCCCCACGCCTTCCCGACCCCGAGTGGGTCCCGCTGCGCCCGCGTCTCAGCGGCATCTGCGGCTCCGACCAGGCGATGATCGACGGGCACGCGTCGCTGTACATGTCGAGCCTCGCGTCGTCACCGTTCGTGCCGGGGCACGAGATCGTGGCCGAGATAACCGCGGGTGACGAGCGCGGCAAGCGGGTGGTGGTGGAGCCGGCGCTCGGCTGCAAGGCCCGCGGGGTGGAGCCGCAGTGTGAGGAGTGCCAAGAGGGCCGGCACGCGCTCTGCCGAGGAGTGACCGAGGGCAGCGTCGGCGCCGGGCTGCAGATCGGCTACTGCCGGGAGACCGGGGGTGGCTGGAGCGAGGCGCTCGTGGCTCACCGCTCGCAGCTGCACGCCGTGCCCGACGAGCTCGAGGACGAGGACGCGGTGATGATCGAGCCGCTGGCCTGCGCGGTGCACGCGGCACGCCGGGCGCAGCTCGAGCCGTCCGCGACGGTGGCCGTGATCGGCGCCGGCACGATCGGCGTGCTCACTGTCGCCGCGCTCCGGGAACGTCATCCCGATGCGACCATCCTGGCCGTCGCCAAGCACCGCGGGCAGGAGCTCGAGGTGCGCCGCGCGGGCGCCGACCACACCTGCGCGCCTGGCCGCCTGCACCTGGAGGGCGTGCGCATGACCGGCGCGCGCCGCCTCGTGGGCCACGGCAACCGCGAGCTGCTGCTCGGCGGCTTCGACACGGTGATCGACTGCGTGGGATCGGGCGCGTCGCTCGAGGCGGCCGTCGCGGCGGTCAAGCCGCGCGGCACCGTGCTGCTCGTGGGGATGCCCGGGCAGGTGTCGGCCGACCTGGGCATGGCCTGGCAGCGGGAGGTCGAGATCCGCGGCGCCTACGGCTACGAGAGCGACTTCGCCGAGGCGATCGAGCTCGCGCGCAAGCTGCGCCCGGGCCGGCTGGTGGCGCACGGCTGGGAGCTGCGCGACTACCGCCGCGCGCTCGACGAGTCGAAGCGCGCCGCGCGCGCCGGCAAGGTCAAGACGGTGTTCGACCTGAGGCGAGCGGCGTGAGCACGATCTCCCGTCGCAGCGTGCGCAGCCCCGCGAAGATCGAGCGCGGCGGTCTGACGCCGTCGATCGCGGCGGCGCAGCGCGAGGCGTGCGTGGTCGAGGTCAACGAGAGCTCGCCGCCCGTGCTGTTCCACGCGGGCGAGTCGATGCGGCTCGAGCGCCTGCCGGTGGGCTCGCGGATCGTCTACCCGCCGCCGCCGCTGTCGGGCCACGCGGACCCGCAGGCGGCGATCGCCGCGGCGCTCGACAACCCGCTGGGAATGGAGCCGCTCGACGCGCTGCTGCGCCCCGGCATGCGGCTGACGATCGCGTTCGACGACATCTCCTTGCCGCTGCCGCAGATGCGCACGCCAGACGTGCGCCAGCAGGTGATCGAGCAGGTGCTGGAGCGCGCCTACCGCGCGGGCGTGGACGACATCCACCTGATCGCGGCGCTGGCCGTGCACCGGCGCATGACGCCGGCCGAGCTGAAGCGCGCCGTGGGCCCGCGGGTCCTCGACGCCTTCTATCCCGACCGCCTCTACAACCACGACGCCGAGGACCCGGACGGCATCGTGCCGCTGGGGCG
>DATNBJ010000358.1:0-4810 GCA_035572055.1 Thermoleophilaceae bacterium
GAGAGGAAGTGCAGGAGCGCCACGCCGATCGCCCCGAAGATCAGGTAGCGCTTCAGGTAGTAGGACGAGTCGCCGGTCGTGAGCAGCGACTCCGCCGAGCTCGCCGAGTAGACCATCACCGCGCCGGCCGCCAGCAGGCACAGGGTCGCCGTGTAGAGCAGTGAGTACTCCAGGGGATGCTTCGACCTCGAGGCAGGCTTGCTCCTCGCGGCTCGGCGGCGGTCCGTGGCCATCCGGGCCTCCTTCGACGCGCGGGCGCAGAATCATTCTCGGCCCGTTATTTGGCGCGCAAGTGCACGGAAGCGGTCGCCCCGCTCCTCGAAGTTCGTGAACTGGTCGTAGCTCGCGCATGCCGGTGAGAGCAGCACGACGTCGCCGGAGCTCGCGGCGTTTGCCGCCGCCTCCACGGCGTGCTCGAGATCGCCGCAGCGATGCAGCGGCACCGTGTCGGCGAGGTCTCGTTCGAGCTGGTCGGCCGCCTCTCCGATCAGGTAGCAGGCGCGGCAGCGGCTCTCCACCGCCTCGCGCAACCCGCGGAAGCCGCCGCCCTTCAGGCTGCCGCCGGCCAGCAGGTGCACGCCGCTCTCGAACGCCTCGATGCCCACCAGGGCCGAGGCCACGTTGGTGGCCTTCGAGTCGTTCACGAACAGCACGCCGTCGCGCTCCGCCACCTCCTCGAGCCGGTGCGACACGCCCGCGAAGGTGCGAAGCGCCTCGCGCAGCGCGTCCTCCGGAATGCCCCGCGCCAGCGCCGCGGCCGACGCCGCCATCGCGTTCTCGAGGTTGTGCCGCCCCCGCAGCCGCAGCTCGCGCGCGTCCATCATGCGCACGCCGTCCCACCAGAGCTCGCCGTCGCGATCGGCCAGGTCCGCGTCGGGCCCACCGAAGCGCAGCGTCCGCGCGCGCCCCTGCTGGCCCGCGAACCCGGCGGGCAACACCGCCACGTCGCCCTCGTCCTGGTTCTGGAAGATGCGCAGCTTCGCCGACAGGTAGTCCTCGAACGTGCCGTGCCGGTCGAGGTGGTCCTCGGTCACGTTCAGCAGAACGGCGCACTCGGGCGCGAACTCAAGCGCGTCCTCGAGCTGAAAGCTCGACGCCTCGCAGACGATCGTCGCGGCCGGATCGGCGTTCCCCACCAGCGAGGAGAGCGGAGTGCCCACGTTGCCGGCCACCTCCACCGGCGCCCCGGCCGCGCGGTGGATCGCGCCGAGCAGCTCCACCGTGGTGGTCTTCCCGTTCGTGCCGGTCACCGCCACGAACTCGTTCGGCAAGAGCCGCCAGGCCAGCTCGAGCTCCCCCATCACGTCGAGCCCCCGTTCGCGCGCCGCCACGATCACCGGCGCCTCGCGCGGCACGCCCGGGCTCTTCACCACCGCGCGCGCCCGCTCGAGGAGGTCGAGGCCGTCGGAGCGAAGCCGCACCTGCACACCCTCCAGCTCGGCCGCGCCCGGCGGCTCGGCGAAGTCGCAGCCCAGCACCTCGCCGTGCGCGGTCAGCACCCGCGCGGCGGCCAGTCCCGAGCGCGCGAGCCCCACCACCAGGTACGGCCCGGGAGGCAGCGGCGGCCGCGGCTTCACGTGATCGACTGCTGGTACAGCGTGAAGCCGATGGCCGAGCAGATCGCCGCGATGATCCAGAAGCGCAGGATGATCTTGGTCTCCGACCAGGCCATCAGCTCGAAGTGGTGGTGCACCGGCGCCATCAGGAAGACGCGCTTGCGGAAGCGCTGGAACGCGATCACCTGGATCAGTACCGACAGCGCCTCGATCACGAAGATCCCGCCCGTGATCAGCAGCAGCACCTCGGTCTTCGTCATCACGGCCAGCGCCGCGATGGCGCCGCCCAAGCCCAGCGAGCCGGTGTCCCCCATGAAGATCCCCGCGGGGAACGAGTTGAACCAGAGAAAGCCCACGCAGGCGCCGACCAGGGTCGAGCAGACGAGCGCGAGGTCGTGCTGGCCGGTGGTGATGAACGTCATCGCCGTGTAGGCGAGCAGCACGATCGCCGCGCAGCCCGCCGCCAGCCCGTCGAGCCCGTCGGTGAGGTTCACCCCGTTCGTCGCGCCCGCGAGCACGAGGAACACCAGCAGCGGATACGCGTAGCCGATGTTCACCGAGAAGTCGGAGATCCGGAAGCGCACCGTGTCCGAGAGGTGCGGATGCCCGGTGTGGGTGGCCACGTACCAGAGCGCGACCGCGATCACCGCCTGGACGGCGATCTTCACCTTGCCGGACACCCCGAGTGAGCGCCGCTTGGTGATCTTCATCCAGTCGTCGGCGAAGCCGAGCGCCGCGCTGGCGAGCATCGTGCCGATCACGGCCAGCGTCTCCGTGTCGAACTGGCCCAGGATCAGGAACGGCACCACGACCGAGACCATGATCAAGAGGCCTCCCATGGTCGGCGTGCCGGCCTTCGCCGCGTGCCCGGCGGGCCCCTCCTCGCGGATCTGCTGGCCGAACTCGCGATTGCGGAGGAACTCGATGAACTTCGGCCCCAGGAACATGCAGATCAGGAGCGAGGCCATGCCCGCGATGAGGATCGTGCCGAGCATCTGGTTACGCGAGGACGCGCTCCAGCCCGACCGCGCGCGATCCCTTCACCAGCACGCGGTCCCCGGGCGCCGCCAGCTCCTCGAGCAGCGCGCCCGCCTCCTCGGGGGTGGCGACCGAGTGCAGCTCGCCGTCGAACCCATCGCCGAACGCGAGCGCCTCCTCGCCGACGGTGATCAACACGTCGATCCCGAGCCGCGCGGCGTGTTCGCCGATCTCGCGGTGGAAGGCACTGCTGTCGGGACCCAGCTCGGCCATGCCGCCGAGGATCGCCAGACGGCGCTCGGCGGCGCTGCCGGCCAGGTGGTCGAGAGCGGCACGCATCGACATCGGGTTGGCGTTGTAGCAGTCGTTGACGATCGTGACTCCGCCATCGAGCTCCAGCACCTGCCCGCGAAGGGACGAGAACTCGGGCTGGACGGCGCCCTCCGGAGTCACTCCAATCGCGATTGCGGCGCCCACCGCGGCCAGCGTGTTCATCAGGTTGTAGGGCTCGTCGTAGGGCAGCTCGAGCACCACGCGCTGCCCGCGCGCGTCGATCTCGGCGCGTCCGCGCTCGAAGCTCGCGAGCGTCACGTCGCCGCCCGGGCCGAACGTGACCGTGTCGAGATCGGACCGCAGATGCGGCTCCAGCAGCGGCTCACCGGCGGGGACGATGCAGGTTGCGCCCGCGGGCAGGCCGGCGATCAGCTCCGCCTTGGCCGCGGCCACGCGCTCGACCGTCCCGAGCAACTCGAGGTGCACCGGCCCGACGCTCACGATCACCCCGACGTCCGGCTCGGCGATCTGTACGAGCTCGTCGATCTGGCCCTCGCCGCGCATCGCCATCTCGAGGACGATCGCCTGGGTGCCGGGCTCAGCCTCGAGCAGCGTCAGCGGCAGCCCGATCTCCGTGTTCCAGTTCTCGCGGTTGGCGTGCGTCTTGAGCCGCGGCGCGAGCAGCGCCTTCAGGATGTCCTTCGTCGAGGTCTTGCCGGTCGACCCGGTCACGCCGATCACCGGGCAGGCGAGGTCGCGCCGCCAGGCGCGCGCCAGCCGCTGCATCGCCTTCAGCGTGTTGTGCGTCTCGATCACGAGGCCGCGCCCGCCGAGCTCGCGCGCGCGCCGCGGCCCGACCATGGCGCCCCAGGCGCCGGCTTCCAGGGCGGAGGCGGCGAACTCGCCGCCGTCCGCCGACTGCCCCACCAGGCCCACGAAGAGATCGCCGGGGCCCGCGTGGCGGCTGTCGACCACCGCCCGGCGCGGACCGGGCACATCGGGATCGCCGACCAGGAGGGTGGCGCCCGCGCAGCGTGCCACCCAGGCGGCGTTCTTCTCGATCACGCGCCGACCCCCAGCGCCGAGCGCAGCGCCTCGCGGGTCACCGTCACGTCGTCGAACGGCTCCTTCCTGCCGCCCTCGAACTCCTGCCCCTGCTCGTGCCCCTTGCCGGCGATCACCACGACGTCGCCGGCCGTCGCGCTCCCCACGGCGCGCGCGATCGCGAGCCGCCGGTCCACCTCGCGCTCCGCGTCCGGCGCGCCGGCCATCACCTCGTCCACGATCGCCTCGGGATCCTCGGAGCGCGGGTTGTCGGAGGTCACGATCACGCGGTCGGCCAGCCTGCTCGCCACGCGCGCCATCAGCGGCCGCTTCGTCCGGTCGCGGTCGCCGCCCGCCCCGAACACCACGTGCAGCCGCCCCCGCGTGATCTCGCGCGCGGCGCGCAGCACGTTGTCGAGCGCCTCGGGCGTGTGCGCGTAGTCCACGAGCACGGTGAAGTCCTGACCCTCGTCCACCGGCTCGAAGCGGCCGGGCACGCGGTCCGCTCGCGTCAGTGCCGCCCGGATCGTCTCGGCCTCGACGCCCAGCGAGCGCGCCGCGGCCACGGCCGCAAGCACGTTCTGCACGTTGAACAGCCCGGGCAGCCGGGTCTCCAACTCGAGCGGCCCGTCCGGCGTGTCCACCACGAACGACGACCCGGCCGGGTCGAAGCTGATCTCCCGTGCCCGGTAATCGGCCTCGCGCTCGATGCCGTAGGTGATCGAGCCGTCCGCCAGCCGGCGGCCGTACTCGTCGTCCACGTTCACCACGCGCGCGCCCTCGCCGCCCTCGAACAGCTTCGCCTTCGCGGCGAAGTAGGCCTCCATCGTCTCGTGGAAGTCCAGGTGGTCCTGGGTGAGGTTCGTGAAGAGCGCGGCGGCGAACGGGATCGCGCCGGCCCGGCCCAGCTCCAGCGCGTGGGAGGAGACCTCGATGGCACAGGCGCGGTCGCCCCCCTC
>DATNBJ010000359.1:0-3107 GCA_035572055.1 Thermoleophilaceae bacterium
GGGTCCACTTGCTCACGCCCGCGGGCACAGGCGATAGCCGCCCGCCAGTCGTCCAGCTGGGCCTCGTTGGAGAAGAGCTGGCGCGGCGTTCCGTCGCTCGAGCCGAAGTACCGATAGTCGAAGACGAGCGCCGCAAACCCCGCCGCGGCGAAACGCTGGGCATAAGTGTCCAGACGCTGCTCACGAACCCCATCGAAGCCATGGGCCAGGACAACGCAGGGCAGTGGGCGTTCCGCGGCGGGGCTATAAAACCAAGCGGCGCAATTGAGACCGCCTGACCTGAATGTCAGGTCTTCGCGCCTCACCAGGCGACCATAATCGACATTACGGGGCCTGAGGGCGGTCTCCATCACAGACTCCTGCGTGACTTCCGAATGAACATCGTTCACTCGGGATTCACGCCGAGGAGTCGATGCAAGCGCGTGAGCACAAGCAGCGCCCTCGTTTCGAGCACGTGGCCCTGGCCGCGTGGGTGGCCCGAGGGCCCGACGACGACGAGCGCTCGGCCCTGCGGCGCGAGTTCCCCGACCTGCTCGACGACTTCGAGCAGGCGAACGGGCGCATCTGCCGCTGGTACCTGGGGCACGAGATCTTCGCCGCCGCATGCCTGACCGAGCATGACGAGATCGTCATCACGCTGGGGCGCAACCTCCCCGCCGGGTCCGGCGGCCTCGTGAACGTGCTCAGCCGCTGCGAGTCCCTGGCCGGCATCGCGGCCAGCCGCCTCGGCCGCTTCGACCTCCGCATGTGCCAGAACATGACCTTCTCGGTGATCGAGGAGGCCCTTCGCCTGCTCGACCGCGCCGCCGGCGTCGAGGCCGGTCCCGGCACGCTCGCGCTGCTGCACAGGCGGCTGGGTCACGCCGAGGCGTTCATGCTCCGCTGCGGCACGCGCCGGCGATCCATCGCCACCCGACTGGTTGGGAGCGGGTGAGGATGCCCCGCGTCCGCTAGCCGGCTCGGTGCGCGAGCGCGCGCTGCCAGGTGCGCAGGTACGCCTCCGCCGAGCGGAACAGCGGCGGCAGCGCCCTGCTGCCGTGCATGTCGGCGATGAGGTCGGCGAACAGCCCGTATTCCGCCACGCCGTCGGTGTTCAGGTCGAAGGTGCGGTCGCCTGTGCGCTCGCGCGTGAACGTGACCCTGCCGTCGTACGACTTGAAGGGGTAGCGCAGCGGCTTCTGCGAGGCGTCGGGCCGCGGGCCGGGGAGCGTGGAGAAGCCGCCGGTGTCGGTGCCAAGCCCGACGCCCGCCTTCTCGAGCTTCGCCATCGCCAGGATCTTCCTGCTCAGCTCGGGCGCCGTGCCGGGCGTGACGGCCGCGAACCCGCCTGCCTTGAACAGCTTCCGCAGCTCGGCGGTGGTCCAGGTGCCGCCGGTGCCGTTGTGGCCCGAGATCAGCGGGTAGTGCTTGCGGTCGGCGATCGACAGCACCGCGTCCCGCGCGCGCTCGCTCATGTGGTCCACCTCGATCAGCATGTGGTTGGCCATCAGGCGGCCGATCAGGTAGCGGCCGAGCGCGGTGAGCCCGGCCTTGTTGCACTGCCTGCCCGCCGGGTAGGTGGGCATGCCCTGGGCGGCGAGCGGCTGGGTGCGCGGATAGAACTGCGCCAGCACGCTCAGCTCGCCCTTGCTCAGCGTGCGCACCTCCTCGCCCTGCGCCCGAGCCGGGCACGTCCCGGTCTTGAGGTAGCTGCCGGTCTGGAAGCGGTTGAAGATGTTGATGAACGCGCCCTTGGTGTCGCCCTCGAGCGCTGCGCCCGCAAAGGCGTTGTTCACCCAGTGGGCCACGAACACCGTGCGGACGCCGAGGCGGTGGTAGCCGCGAATGCCGCGGTCGATGTCGCGCTTCGAGCACTGCGGCTTCGTGCCCTTCAGGCTGCAGCCGAACAGGTCTGAGGACTCGATCCCGATGAGCACGGCGAGCCTGCCGCTCGCGATCACCCTGCGCGCCTGCGCGGGATCGAAGACGAGCCTGAACCAACCCTTCCCGATGCCGCCGCTGTGAGCATCCACGTAGCTCTGCAGCTCCTTCAGCGTGGCGATCTGGCGCCTGATCGAGCGCGTCTCGTCGCAGCCGCCGGGGTTCTTGCTCGGCACGATCTCGCAGATCGGCTGGTCGTCCACCGTCTGCGCGACCACCAGCCGCAGGCCCGCCTCCCAGGCCCGCTGGAGCCACACGTAGTAGGTCTGCTGGTGGGTGTTGGTGTCGTGGGTCGGCCAGCCGCTGAAGGTGGGCCAGCCGTGCGTATCGTGGCCACCGAAGGGAAGGCCGGTCCGCAGCAGGTTGCCGGTCACGTCCTGGCTGCCGTCGGAGCCGTGGTAGGCCGCGTCGTTGCCCAGGGCGGCCGGGATGCCGAACGGGTCGAACGGCTCGCCGTAGATCACGCGCCCGCCCGCGCGCATGTTGGCCGTGATGTGCAGGTGCGCGTCCACGTAGCCGAACACGGTGCCGTCGCGGTTCAGGCCCTTGCGCGAGCTGCCGGTGGCGTCCACCTCGGCCTCGGGGAAGGGTGTGCAGCCCGTGGCGGCGGCGAGCGGGTCCGGGCCGAGCTTCTGCCCGTTGACGGTGGCGCGGAGGTCGTACATCGAACCGGTGCGCGAGATGGCCCACTGCGCGGCGGCACTCGCGGCGCCCGACCGCGCCAGCGTGTCGGTGACCACCTGCCCGCTCTTGTCGTTCAGCAGGTACGTGCCGAGGCCGGTGGCCTTCAGGTAGAAGGGCCCGCCGTCGAGCGACTTGATCGTGGCGCAGCGGCCCGCCAGGTCGTAGGCGGGCGCGGCCGATGCCGGGCCCGCGCCGGCCAGCGCGAGCAGCAGCGCGCCGGCCGCGAGCAACGTTTCCCTCCTCCAGGTGCGCATGAGCGGTGCGCACGGTACCTGGTCGCGCGAGCTCGTGAGATACGAGACTCACCAGTTCCATAATCTGCTACGATCACTTACGGAACCGATGAGTTCAGTAAGTCACAAGCCACTGGGTCGTCCACGCGAGGAGCGTGCCGACAAGGCGATCCTCGACGCCGCGCTCCGCCTGATCGCGGACCGCGGCCCGGGCGAGCTGCGCATCGACGACGTCGCCGAGCGTGCCCGCGTGGGCAAGGCGACGATCTA
>DATNBJ010000360.1:0-3428 GCA_035572055.1 Thermoleophilaceae bacterium
CGCAAACCCTTCGAGCTGCTCGCCGAAATACTCCACCATGTCGTTACGCTCGAACTCGCCGTGCACCAACACGTCGAGTCCGAGCTCTTCTTGCAGCTTGAGCGTCCGCGTGATCTGCTCGGCGATGAACGCGTCGTACGCCGCCGGCGTCAGCTTGCCGTCATGCAGCTGCTTGCGCGCGTTCCGCACCTCGGCCGTCTGTGGGAATGAGCCGATGGTGGTCGTCGGGAACAGCGGAAGCCGGAACTGCTTCTTGCGACGCGCGGCGTGCGGCGCTGTCCGGCGCATGTCGTGCTCGGTGACCCCCCGGGCGCGTTGCTTCACCGCGGGATTGTGAATGCGTCGCGAGGAGCGTCGCCCGGCGAGCGAGCGCATGTTGGCGTCGAGCTGGGCCGTCACGCTGTCCCGCCCCTCGCGGAGCGCCCGCGTGAGGGTCGCCACCTCGACGAGCTTCTGTTTCGCAAAGGCGAGCCACCCTTTCAATTCGCTGTCGAGCCGGATCTCCAAGTCGAGGTCGACCGGCACGTGCAGCAGCGAGCACGACGGCGCCACCCACAGTTGGGCCGCGCCGGCGCGCTCCAGGGCGTCCTCGAGCTGGCGCAGCACCGCCGGGAGATCCGCCTTCCAGATGTTCCGCCCATCGATCACACCGAGCGACAACACCTTCCCTTCGCGCCCGCCCCCCGCCGGCCACGCCTGGAGCAGCGCGTCGAAGCGGCCGCCCCCGGCCGCGCGGACCGCATCGAAGTGCAGGCCGGCGACCGGCAGCTCGAGCGCGGTCGGGAGGTTGTCGTCGAGCCCGGCGAAATAGGTGGCGACGAGGATTTTCACCTTCGGCACCCGCTCCGCGAGGAACCGATAGGCGCGCACGAACGCGGCGCGCTCGGCGGGACTGCGGTCGAGGGCGAGACACGGCTCGTCGAGCTGGACCCAGGTCGCGCCGGCGGCGGCAAGGCGCGACAGCACTTCCGCGTACACGGGCAGCAGCGCGTCCAGCAGCGTGAGCCGGTCGAACCGCGCCGTGCGGGCCTTCCCGAGCAGCAGAAACGTCACCGGCCCGATCAGCACCGGCTTGGTGTGGATGCCCAGCGCCTTCGCTTCCTGGAACTCGTCCACCGGCTTCGAGGACGACAGCCGAAACGCCTGTCCCGGCTCGAATTCAGGCACGAGGTAGTGGTAGTTCGTGTCGAACCACTTCGTCATTTCCATCGCGGTGATGTCCCGCCCGCCCGACTGGACGCCGCGCGCCATGGCGAAGTACGTGTCGATGTCCACCGGCCCCCCGGCCCAGCCGTAGCGCTTCGGCACGGCGCCCACCAGCGCGCACATATCGAGCATGCGGTCGTAGTACGAGAAGTCGTTCGAGGGGATGACATCGATGCCGGCGTCCTGCTGCAGCCGCCAATGGCGGGCGCGCAGCTCGGCGCCGGTCTTGAGGAGGTCCGGCAAGGAGACCTTGCCACCCCAGTAGCCCTCGGTGGCGCGCTTCAGCTCGCGCGCGGCCCCGAGGTGTGGGAATCCGAGATTGTGGGCTGTGGGCATAGGGTCTGGAATCTAGCTACGCCCGAGGTCTGAAGTAACGCGCCCGTGCCGGCCGGGGCCGGCGTCAGGGCTTGTGCTGGTTGCGCGGCTTCCGTTGCCCGGGTGGGACCCAGTCGGGCAGGCGCCCCGGCGGCGCGCCGCCGGCGGCGCGCGCCAGCCCTGCAGCCGCCTGCGCCGGTGTGGCACCCCGCGCGACGCCCGTCTGGACCTGGCCGGGCAGGCCGAGCACGTCGCTCGGCGACCGGCCAGCGCTGATCATCCCCTCTACCAGCTGGAGCGCCTGCGTCGTCGGCACGCCGAGCGCCGAAAGCGTGGCGGCGACCCGAAGCGTGAGTGCGGGATCGTATGGCGGCCGGCTCACACGCACCAGGTCGCTCACCTGGTGCCCACTGAACCCCGCGTTGAGGGCGTCCGCCCCCCCTTCCACGACGTCTCCGGCGGGCGCGGCGACGCCAGCGTCGCGTACGGCCGCCATGGCCTGCCCGAGACGGCCGGCCAGGGCGCGCACCGCCGCGATCACGCGGTCGCCGGGCACCCCCTTTGCTGCACCCTCGATCGCCTTCTGCACGAGCGGATCGACCGGGAGGCCATGCGCGGCGGCGTCCGCCGCGATGCTCCGGACGGCCCGCCGCACCTCCGGCGAGACACGCCCGTCGAGTCGGGCCTGCACGTCTTGGGCGCTGAGCGCACCTGTGAGGGTCGCACCCAGAACGAGGGTAACGACTAGGCCGATGATCCTCACAGGTGCGCTCCTTGCGCGGTCACGGCGACGACGCTGTTGCTGCGACCAAAGCCGTCGTCCACGGCGGGGGCGCCCGGATCCGCCACCCAGCGTGCACCATCCACGACGAACGCGTACTGATGCTGGCCGACGGGGAGCGCGAGGGTAGTCGTCCATACGCCGCTCCGCCCGGCCGGCACGAGAGGCGCAGCGGCGCGGTCCCACTGATTGAACGTGCCCGCCACCGCGACGCGGCGCGCGCCGGGTGCGTACAACACGAACCGCACGAGGACGGAATCGCGCATGCCGCCGCGCGCCTCGGTGCCGGGCACCGGCTGCGGTGCTGGACGCCCCAGCAGCAGAGCCAGTGCCGCTGCCGCAGCGAGGGCGCCGGCCCACACGGTCCACGGGCGCACCCGCAGCCGCAGCTCCACGTCTCGCGGTGTGTTGAGCCACCGCCAGGCGCGATTGCCGAGCGAGGTAGTGTGGGATGATGCAGCGTGGCGGACGGCGGCCATCACGCGCTCCTCGAGCGCCGGCGACAGCGCGACCGGCGCGCGGTCCGCCGCGCCCACCAGACGCAGCGCTTCCTCGCCCTCGGCTCGGAGCTCGCGCGGCAGCTCGGCGAGTGACAGCTCGCCGTCGAGCAACCGCTTCACCAGAGGATGATAGCCCGTCGTCATAAATGCTCCTTCATCAACTCCCGCAGCCGGTCGTACGCGCGATGCATCCGCATCTTGAGCGAGGCCACCGTCGCGCCCGTGACCCCTGCGATCTCTTCGTACGCTAATCCCTCCATGTGCTTCAGCACGAAGACCTCGCGCTGCTCCGGGGTCAGGTGCTGCAGCGCCCGCTCCAATGCGTGCGCGCGCTCCACTTGCTCGTATACGCCGTCCGGCCGGTCGGGCGCCGCAAACATTTCGTCCGTCGAATCGAGCGGCCGTTCCTGTCGCTGCCGGCGTCGCCGCTCCGCGTAGCAGCGGTTCCGCAAAATCAGGAACAGCCACCCCGCAAACTTGTCCGGCTCGCGGCAGTCCGCCAGCCGATCGAACGCCCGCACCAGCGCGTCCTGCACGGCATCCTCGGCGACGTCCCGAGAGCCGAGCATACGCGACGCGAAGCGCGCGTAGCGATCGCGGTAGCGCCGCACCAGGACGGCATAGCG
>DATNBJ010000361.1:0-14869 GCA_035572055.1 Thermoleophilaceae bacterium
GCCGCTGCTCGTCGCCCTGCCTCGGCGACCTCGACCCGAACGCCTACCGCCGCAAGCTCGACGAGGCGCTGGCGCTGTTCGAGGGGCCCGAGGACGCCAGCACGCAGCTCCTGAACCACCTGGAGGAGCGGATGAAGGAGGCCGCGGCGGAGCGGCGCTACGAGCGCGCGGAGGTGCTCCACCGGCGGCTCGAGCGGCTGGCCGACCTGCTCGGCCGGCTCGGCGGCGTGCTGCGCGCCACACACTCGTTCCCGCGGCTCGTGCTGGCGCGCCACCCGAGCAAGCGCCGCTTCGACGCGTTCTGGATCGTCGGCGGCCGCGTGCGCGACTGGGGGCCGCTGCCGGACGTCGACGAGCTGGCCGAACGCACCGAGATCGTGCTCGACGGCGCGGAGCCGATGGGCACCGGCGCTGTGCCGGCGGATGAGGTCGACGAGGTGCGGATCGTCAGCTCGTGGCTCGCCGCGAACGAGGCGGCCGAGCTGCCGCTCGATCCGGTGCCGGGCCGGGCGGCGCTGGCCGAGCTCGTGGCGGAGACTGCGGGCCGCGCGCGCTCGCTACGCTCGGCCGCATGCAGGAGCTGATCGACCGGGCGCTGGCGGAGGACCTCGGCACGGGTGACGTGACGAGCCTCGCGGTCGTGCCCGAGAACGCGACCGCCCGCGCGCGGATCGACCAGAAGGCCGAGGGCGTGATCTCCGGTCTGCGCGTGGCCGAGAGCGTCTTCCGCCGGCTCGACCCCGGATTGCGCTGGCACGTCCACGTGGCCGACGGCGAGTGGCGCGAGGGCGGCCTGGTGGCGGAGGTGGCGGGCTCGGCGCGCTGGATCCTGGCGGGCGAGCGGGTGGCGCTCAACTTCCTCGGCCACCTGTCGGGCGTGGCCACGCTCACCGCGCGCTACGTGAAGGCTGTGGAGGGCACCGGCGCGAGGATCCTCGACACGCGCAAGACCACCCCGGGCATGCGGGCGCTCGAGAAGGAGGCGGTGACCGACGGCGGCGGGCACAACCACCGCGTGGGCCTGTTCGACGCGATGCTGCTGAAGGAGAACCACGAGACCCTCGGCGGCGGCGTGGGGGAGGCCACGCGGCGCGCGTTGGCCGCCGCGCCCGACGGCATGAAGGTGGAGGTGGAGTGCGCGACCCTCGACGAGCTCGACGAGGCGCTCGAGGCCGGTGCCCGAAGCGTCCTGCTCGACAACATGACCCTCGACGAGATGCGCACCGCGGTGGAGCGGACGAAGGGCCGGGCCGAAACCGAGGCCTCGGGCGGCGTGAACCTGGACACGGTGCGCGCGATCGCCGAGACCGGCGTCGACTGGATCAGCGTCGGCGCGCTGACGCACTCGGCGCCGGCGCTCGATCTGAGCCTTCTGCTGGACCCTCTGTAGCTAGACTGAGGGGACCGATTCAACAGCTCGCGTCGCACAGCGAGCTTCATTTCGACACCTAGCGAGGTTCGAAACATGCAGTTCCTGCCGATGGCCCCCACGGGTCCCGTCGCCTCACATCTCTCCCAGGAGGAGATCGAGCTGCTCAAGGACGAGGTACGCGGCCTGGCCGAGGAGCGCAATGCGGTGATCCTCGCCCACAACTATCAGGTGCCGGAGGTCCAGGACGTGGCCCATTTCGTGGGCGATTCGCTGGGCCTCTCGCGCAAGGCGGCCGACACCGACGCCGGCGTGATCGCCTTCTGCGGCGTCCACTTCATGGCCGAGACGGCTTCGATCCTCAGCCCCGGGAAGCGCGTCCTCTTGCCCGACCTCGACGCGGGCTGTTCGCTCGCGGACTCGATCACCGCCGACGAGCTGCGCATCTGGAAGGCCGAGAACCCCGGCGCGATCGTGGTGATGTACGTGAACACCACCGCCGAGGTGAAGGCCGAGACCGACTACTGCTGCACGTCGGCGAACGCGGTGCAGGTGGTGGAGCACATCCGCCGCGAGCACGGCGAGGACGTGGAGATCCTGTTCGGGCCGGACATGTTCCTCGGCGCCTACGTCGAGCGGGTCACCGGCAGGCGCATGAAGGTGTGGATGGGCGAGTGCCACGTGCACGCCGGCATCCGCCCGGCCGACATCGCGCAGGTGCGCGAGGCCAACCCGGACTCCGAGTTCCTGATCCATCCCGAGTGCGGCTGCTCGACCTCGGTGATGGAGTACGTGGCCGCCGGCGACGTGGATCCCGAGCGCACGCACATGCTGTCCACGGGCGGCATGCTCAAGTTCGCCCGCGAGTCCGAGTCCGAGAGCTTCATCGTCGCCACCGAGACGGGGATGCTGCATCCGCTCGAGCAGGAGAACCCGGGCAAGACGTTCATCCCGGCCAACCGCGCGGCGGTCTGCCAGTACATGAAGATGATCACGCTGCCGAAGCTGCGCGACGCCCTGCTCGACGCGGGCGAGCGCTACACGGTGAAGGTCGACCCGGCCGTGGCCGAGCGCGCGCGGGTGCCGATCGAGCGGATGGTGGCGATCTCCGGCGGCTAGTGACCGTCGTCCGCGCCGTCGCTGCCGCTGACGCCCGAATCGCCGCCGCTGGAGCCGGACCCGCTGGAGCCGCTTTCGCCGCCGCCGCTGCCGCTGGATCCGCTGCCGCTGGACCCGCTGCCGCTGGACCCGCTGGACCCGCTGCCGCTCCCGCTGGACCCGCCCGACCCGCCGTCGCCGCTCCCCGAGTGCCCGTCGCCTGAGCTGACGCTGCCCGATCCGCTGTTGTCCACGGCGGGCGCGGGCGTGCTCACGGTGTCATCGCTGTCGCGCCGGTCGCCGCCGCCCTTGCCCGAGTGCTCCTGCTCGACCGGGTCGTCTTCGCCGGCGTTGCCGGGACCCGGGTTGCCGCTGCCGCGATGCTCCGAGCGGGCCGGCTTCCGGGTCTCGCGCCGCGGCGAGACGGCGGGCCGCTGGTGGACCACCGGTGCCGTCACGTTCACGATGGTCTGAGCGGGCTTCGGCTTCGCCCTGTGCGGCGCGGCCGCTGCGTGCACGCGCGCCTGCGGATGGTGGTGCCGCGCGATGGGCGTGGCCAGCGTGCCGCCCGCGACGGCGCCGGTGGCCAGCAGCGCGGCGCCCAGCTTTGCGGCGCCCACACCGCCGCCGACCCCGCCCGCCAGGTCCGCGATCCGCTCCAGGAGCCCGACCGGGGTCAGAGCGCTGGCGCCCGCGCGCAGCGCGGCGCGCGCCCGGTGCAGAAGCTGCCGCACGGCGCCGTCGCCGACGCCCATCGACGCCGCGATCTCGTCGTAGCGCTTGCCCTCCAGCTCGCGCTGGACGAGCGCGTCGCGCTGCCGCGCGGGCAGCGCGTTGACCGCGGCCACGGCCAAGCGGAGCTGCTCGCCGCGCTCGAGCGCCTCGTCGGGCCGCTCGACGCCGTCGAGGTTCTCGCCGAGCTCGTCGTGCGCCCAGCCGTTCTGGCGCAGCAGGTTCAGCGACGCGTTGCGGGCGATGCGGTACAGCCACGGGCGCAGGTTGAGATCCGCCTCGTCGCGGGTCATCGCCTGATGGGCGCTGAGGAAGGTCTGCTGAACGGCATCCTCGGCGCGGGACGCGGGCAGGACGCGGGAGCAGTAGGCCAGCAGCGGGCGCCGGTAACGGTGGACGATCGCCTCGAAGGCCGCGGTGTGGCCGGCGCGCACGAGGTCGACCAGCCGCGCGTCGCTCTGCGTACGCAGCAGCGTGGAGCCCGCGAGGCGTGCGGGCTCGATCAGCCGTCGTGGCGTCACGTTGTTCCCATTGGCGCGAACGTCTGCCTCCTCAACCAGACAGACGCACCAACCTCACGCATTCATCCCTGTTGGGATGGTCGTGCGACCATCCCGCTACCCTCGCTGGGGTGCCGCTGCAACGGATCCACCCCGACCGGGGGGAGGTGGAGCCGGCTGACGCGATCTCCGGCCTCGGCTGGGGCGACCTCGCGCCGGCTCACCGCCCCTACCTGGCGCTCAACATGGTCACGACGACCGATGGGAAGGCCTCCTTCGAGGGCCGCACGTTGGGCATCTCGAGCGAGACCGACCGCCAGATCTTCCACAACCTGCGCACCCAGGCGGACGCGGTCATGGTCGGCGCGAGCACGGCGAAGACGGAGCGCTACGGCCGCATCGTGAAGACCGAAGAGCTGCGGGCCAAGCGCGAGCGGGAGGGCGTCGCGCCTAACCCGCTCGCGATCATCGTGAGCGGCAGCCTGAGCGTGCCCGCCGACGTGCCGCTTCTCCAGGACCCGGAGTCGCGCGTGGTGATCCTCACCCAGGCACATCACGAGCTGGAGGACGTGAAGGCACAGGTCGACTACCTGCGCTCCGTGGCCGGGCCCTTCGATCTGCGCCCGCTGCTCGAGCAGCTGCGCACCGAGCACGAGGTCCGTTCGATCCTCTGCGAGGGCGGCCCGACGCTGAACGAGTCGCTGCTCCTCTACGGGCTCGTGGACGAGCTGTTCCTCACGGTCGCGCCGGTGATCACCGGCGGCGCGAACGCCCTCACGATCGTCGCCGGACAGCCCCTGCCGGACCTCGTTCCGACCGAGCTGATATGGGTGCTGGAGGACGGCGGGGAGCTGTACCTCCGCTACCGAATTGGTGCAAGAACGGCTGCACCCGTCCCGGGCAGCGGTTAAAACAGGTATCTACTAGGACCCGATGGCCGACGCCCCCACGGACATTTCGCCGCCCGCACGCCGCTTCGAGCGCCGCGAGCCGCCCGTGGGACGGAACGTGCCGGTGGTCGAGTTCGACGACGTCACGAAGGTCTACGACAAGGGGTCCGTGGCGCTCGACCGCGTGTCGATGCGCGTCGGCCGCGGCGACTTCGTGTTCCTCGTGGGAGCGACCGGCTGCGGCAAGTCCACCTGCATCCGGCTGCTGATGAAGGAGCTCGAGCCCACGAGCGGCAGCATCGCCATCGCGGGCAGGAAGCTCGGCGAGATCGACCGCAAGAAGATCCCCTACCTGCGCCGGAACATCGGCGTGGTGTTCCAGGATTACAAGCTGCTGCCGAACCGCACCGTGTACGCGAACGTGGCCTACGCGCTCGAGGTGATCGGCGAGCCGCGCGCCTCGATCCGGCGCAAGGTGCCCGACATCCTGCGCCTCGTCGGCCTCTCCACCAAGCTGCACAACTATCCGGACGAGCTGTCGGGCGGCGAGCAGCAGCGCGTGTCGATCGCCCGCGCGTTCGTGAACCACCCGCCGCTGCTCCTGTGCGACGAGCCCACCGGCAACCTCGACCCCGAGACCTCGATCGGGATCATGCAGCTGATCTACCGGATCAACAAGACCGGCACGACCGTGGTTGTGGCCACCCACGACCGCGAGATGGTGGACAAGATGCGCCGCCGCGTGATCGAGCTGTCCGAGGGCCGGATCGTCCGCGACGAGGTGTCCGGCCTCTACCGGCCCGACGAGTCGACCAGCGAGTTCGCAATCCGGCTGCGCGGCGAGCTCGGCATCGGGATGGAAGGCCACCCCAACTAGCCGATGCGCTTCGGGTTCTTCCTGAAGGAGTCGCTTCGGGCGCTCACGCGCAACGCCGCGCCCAGCCTGGCCGCGATGCTCACGGTGATCCTCACCGCGCTCGTGCTCGGGCTGTTCATACCGGTGGTGCAGGCCACCACCGGCACGGCGAACCGGGTGCGGCACCGGGTGGTTGTGAACGTCTACCTCGCGAATGGCATCACCCAGGAGCAGCAGACCGCCGTTCACAACAAGCTGATCGGGCTGCCCAACTCCAAGGAGGTGCAGTTCATCTCCAAGGACGCCGCGCTCAAGGAGCTCGAGGCGTCGCGCAAGGGCACGAAGGAGGCGTTCAACCTGCTCGGCGCCAACCCGCTGCCCGACACCTACCGCGTGGTGCCGAAGGACCCGGGCAAGGTGCAGCACATCGTGAACGCGCTCGTGACCACCGACCCGGCCACCGGCAAGAAGACCTTCGCGGTGGCGGGCATCGGCGACGTGCGCAACCGCGAGTCCGACACCAGCAAGATCCTCACGGCCACAAGCCTGGTGAAGTCGCTGACCGCCGGCATGGCGGCGCTGTTGGTCCTCGCCTCGATCGCGCTGATCGCGAACACGATTCGGCTGTCGATCTTCGCCCGCCGCCGCGAGGTGGAGGTGATGAAGCTCGTGGGCGCCACCAACTGGTTCATCCGCTGGCCGTTCGTGATCGAGGGCGTGATCGTCGGCTTCATGGGCGGCCTGGTGGCCGTGCTGCTCCTGTGGATCGTCAAGGACACCCTGGTGGACCCGCTGGCGAACCGCTTCGCGCTGATCGCCGCGCCGAACACCATTCACTTCCCCGAGCTGATCGCGGTCCTGCTCGTGTCCTGCGTGGCCGTGTCGGCCATCGGCAGCGGCCTGACGCTGCGCCGCTTCCTGCGCGTCTAGCCCGCGAGGCGGGCTACTAACCTTGAGAGCGGGGGCGCCATGCGCGCTCCCTCCGTCTGATGCGCAGATATCGCACTCTCATGCTCGCCGTCCTGGGCGGGCTGGCCATCTTCTTCCTCGGCCTGTGGCTCGGTGGGCACCCAAGCAGCCTGCCCGAGAAGCTGCGCGACACCTTCGTCGCCAAGGACATCTCGGTCCGCGACGAGGTGATCAACACGATCGAGGACAAGTACTACAAGAAGGTTCCGCGCAGCCAGCTCGACAACGCCTCGCTGAAGGGCATCGTCGAGTCCCTGGGCGACCGCTTCTCCAACTACTTCTCGCCCAGTGAGACCAAGACGTTCGACGCCGCCCTGAACGGTCAATACGAGGGGATCGGGATCACCGTGAACCCGACGGACCGCGGCCTGGAGGTCGTCGGCGTGTTCGTGAACTCGCCGGCGGCGAAGGCGGGCATCCGCAAGGGCGACGTGATCGTGGCGGTGAACGGCCAGTCGATCAAGGGCGCCGCCAGCCGCGGCGCCAGCGACAAGATCCAGGGCAAGCCCGGCACGAGCGTCCAGCTCAGCGTCAGCTCGCCGGGAGAGACCCGGCCGCGAGTGCTCACCGTCAAGCGGGCGAAGATCCAGCAGCCGGTGGCCGACGGCCGGGTGGTCACCGACAAGGGCGACAAGATCGGCGTCGTGTCGCTCGCCACCTTCAGCGAGGGCGCCCACGCCAAGCTCAAGGAGCAGGTGGACAAGGTGCTGAAGCAGGGCGCCAAGGGGCTGGTGCTCGACCTGCGCGGCAACGGTGGCGGCCTGCTGCAGGAGGGCCGGGCCGTGGCCAGCATCTTCGTGCCGAAGGGGTTGATCGTGCGCACGGACGGCCCGCACAGCCCTGAGCAGAAGCTGAACGCGACGGGCGGCGCCATCTCCCCGTCCATCCCGATGACGGTGCTGGTGGACGGCGGCACGGCCAGCGCGGCCGAGATCGTGACCGGCGCGCTGCGCGACTACAACCGCGCCACCGTGGTGGGCTCGAAGACGTTCGGCAAGGGCGTGTTCCAGGAGATCGAGCCGCTGTCGAACGGCGGCGCGCTCGAGCTCGTGGTGGGCCGCTACTTCCTCCCGCATGGCGAGAACATCAGCGGCACGGGCATTGAGCCGCAGGTGTCCGCCAAGGACGACCAGAAGACGCCGCGGGACGAGGCGCTCGACTCCGCGCTGAACACGGTGCGGGCGAAGATCGGTTGAGCGCTCCCGCGCGCACATCCGCGCGCCCGCGTGGGCGCGGTCCGATCGAGCCCACGGTGGCCGTGCTGTCGAAGCGCGGCCGGCTGCTGGTGGCCGAGCCGCTGTTCGAGCGCGGCGGCCGCATCTCGCTGCCGTCGAGCGCGGCGGGCGGCGCGAAGCCCGGCGACATGGTGCTGATCGGCGGCGGCAAGCGCGGCGCGCGCGTGGTGCGCACGCTCGGCAGGCCGGACGTGGCCCGCGACGTGCTCGAGGCGCTGATGCTCGACCGCGGCCTGCGCCGCGCCTTCCCGCGCCAGGTGGAGATCGAGGCCGAGGAGCTCGCGGACGCGGTGCCGCAGCGCGAGGACGCCGCGCGGCGCGACCTCACCGACCTTCCCACCTTCACCATCGACCCGGCCACCGCCAAGGACTTCGACGACGCGATCTCGGCTCGCCGCGAGGGCGACGCGATCCGCGTCTGGGTCCACATCGCCGACGTCAGCGCGTTCGTGCGGCCCGGCGGCGCGATCGACAACGAGGCCTACCGGCGCGGCACCAGCGTCTACGTGCCGGGCGCCGTGGAGCCGATGCTCCCCGAGGCGCTCTCGAACCGGGCCTGCAGCCTGGTGCCGGGGGAGGAGCGGTTGGCGGTGACAGTCGAGCTGGAGATGGCGGGCGAGCGCGTGCGCTCGGCGTCGTTCTACCGCTCGCTGATCCGCAGCGACGCGCGCCTGACCTACGACCAGGTCGACCTCATCTTCGCCGGCGAGGAGCAGGCGGCAGAGCCCTGGGCCGAGCCGCTGGCCGCCGCCCGCGAGGTGGCCGCGGCCCTGCGCGAGTGGCGCGGGGAGCGGGGCTCGCTGGAGGTGGAGTCGGCCGAGCCGCAGTTCGAGTTCGACGAGCAGGGCCACGTGGTGGACGTGCGGCACGAGACCCAGACCGAGTCCCACTCGCTGATCGAGCAGCTCATGATCCTGGCCAACGAGCAGGTGGCCGGCTATCTGGCGGACCGCAAGGTGCCATCGCTCTACCGCGTGCACGAGCTGCCGAACCCGCAGTCGATCGAGTGGCTGGTCACGCAACTGGCGTCTTTGGACGTGCCCACTCCGGCCGTGCCCAAGCAGATGTCGCCCCAGCAGGCGGGCGAGCTCGCCGGCGAGATCAGCCGGATGGTGGCCGAGCACGTGCGCCGAACGGGTCAGGGAGGGGCGGCTTTTACGTCGCTCGTGCTGCGCTCGCTGAAGCAGGCCTACTACACGCCGCGCAACCTCGGCCACGCCGGTCTGGCCAGCCCGCGCTATACGCACTTCACCTCGCCGATCCGCCGCTACCCGGACCTGGTCGTGCACCGTGCACTGCTCGCCTCGCTCGGGATGGACGACGCCGCCCCACGCGGGGAGGAGCTCGAGGACGTGGGCCTCGAGACCTCCGCCGCCGAGCGTCACGCGATGCAGATCGAGCGCGCCGCGGCGGACGTCTGCCTCGCCTTCCTGCTCGAGCGCGCGCTCGCCGAGGCCGGCTGGGAGCTCGAGTTCGACGGCGACGTCGTGGGCCTGATCGGCGCGGGCGCGTTCATCAGCTTCGGCGCGGGCTTCGAGGGCCTGCTGCCGGTGCGCCGAATGCGCGGCGACTGGTGGGAGCTGAACGAGGAGGGCACGGCCCTGCTCGGCGAGCGCAACGGCGGCGTGCTGCGGCTCGGCGATCCGGTCCGCGTGCGCGTCGGACGGGTCGACGCGCCCCGCGGGCGCGTGGATCTGGTTCCCGCCACATAGATTTCACGTCGTGGCCAAGAAGGGAAAACGCAAGGCAGCCCCTGGCGATATCGCGACGAACCGCCAGGCCTCGTTCCGCTACAACCTCCTCGAGAAGTGGGAGGCAGGCCTCCAGCTTCAGGGCTCGGAGGTGAAGTCGCTGCGCGACGGCAAGGTGCAGCTCAAGGACGCCTACGCCGCGGTGCACGACGGCGAGGTCTTCGTGCACAACATGCACATCGCGCCCTATCCGGCCGCCTCGCGCGACAACCACGAGCCGGAGCGGCCGCGCAAGCTGCTGCTGCACAGGCGCGAGATCGAGCGCCTGATCGGCACCACCCAGGAGAAGGGGCTCACGCTTGTCCCCACACGGCTCTACTTCAAGGGCCGCAACGCGAAGATCGAGATCGCGCTGGCGCGCGGCAAGGACCTCTACGACAAGCGCCGGGATCTACGCGACAAGGACCAGCGCCGCGAGATCGACCGGGCGCTGCGCGAGCACGGGCACTAGAGCGCTTTGAGGTCGTGGCGCTCGATGTAGCGCGCCACGCGCTCGGGATCCGCGGAGCACTGCAGGTCGCCGTTCGGCACGTACAGCTCGAGCACGTCCGCCAGCGGGGTCTTCTTCAGCTCGGGCGTGCGGGAGTACGTGGGGAGGACGAGGATCCTCATGACGGCATTCCCCACCTGCACCCGCGGCAGCGCCTCTCGTCTCGCTTCCGTGCTCAACATTTCGAGAGTAAACCGGCACTGGGCTTCGCGCCAGCGTCCATTAGCCTCCTTTAGGAATGCGGGTCTGCCTTATGACCGAGGGCCAGGAGGGCGTCACCTGGGAGCAGTGGCAGGCGCTCGCCACGACCGCGGAAACCAACGGCTTCGACGCGTTCTTCCGCTCGGACCACTACCTGTCGATCGGGGGCCGCGCGGGGGGAGCGCTCGACGCCTGGACCACGCTGGCGGGGCTTGCCGCCGTGACCTCACGGATTCGTCTCGGCACGCTCGTCTCGCCCGCCACCTTCAGGCATCCGTCCCTGCTCGCCAAGTCGGCCGTCACGGTCGATCACATCTCGGGCGGCCGCGTGGAGCTTGGGATGGGCGCCGGCTGGTTCGAGGCCGAGCACCGCGCCTACGGCTTCCCCTTCCACGACACCCGGACGCGGCTCGAGATCTTCGCCGAGCAGATCGAGATCGTGCACCGCTCGTGGAAGCCCGGCCCGTTCTCGTTCAAGGGCAGCCACTACGAGATCGAGGACCTCGACGCGCAGCCGAAGCCCGTGCAGCAGCCGCATCCCACGCTGCTGGTGGGCGGCCGCGGCACGCGCGGCACGATCGGCCCCGCCGCCAGGTTTGCCGACGAGTACAACACCTTCAGCGCCTCCGTCGAGGACATCGGCACGCGGCGAGCGCGCTTCGCCGAGGCCTGGGAGGCGGAGGGCCGCGACCCCTCCGACCTGCGCTTCTCGGCGATGGTCACGCTCATCGTGGGCGAGGACGAGGCTCAGGTGCGCGAGTTCGGGGCCGGCCTGCCGCCCGACCTGCGCGAAAACGGCGTGGTCGGCACGCCCGATCAGGTGGTGGAGCGCCTGCTCGAGCTGCAGGAGGCCGGCCTCGACCGCGTGATGCTCCAGCACCTCCGGCACGAGGACCTCGAGACCGTCGAGCTCGTCGGCCGCGAGGTGATTCCTCGCGTTAGCTAGCCGGCGGCTAGCCGAACGTGCGCGTGAAGTGGGTGAAGTGGATGCCCACGCCCAGCAGCAGGGCCAGGCCGAGGTAGACGACGCCGACGGCCAGGCGCGTGCCGCGGCTCACGTCGTGGTACGCCTTCGACTCGGGCGACTTGCGCGCCTGCCAGCGGCGCCAGGTCTCGAGGCCGCCGAACAGCACGATCAGGATGATGATCGGGCTGGGGAAGAGGATCGTCGCCGCGACGATCAGCACCATGCCGAGGGCCCAGAAGATCGGCGAGACCGCCGCCATCGCGCGGCCGCCGTCGAGCGGCAGGATCGGCAGCAGGTTGAACAGGTTCAGGAAGAACCCGATGTAGGCGAGCGCGCGGAAGAGGTCGTTGCCCGTGGCGGCGTAGAGCGCTAGCGGCACGAGGCAGCCGATCGAGCCGAGCACCGGGCCGGCAAGGCCGACACGCGCCTCGGCGGCGGCGTCCTTCGGCATCTCCTTCATGCCGATGTAGGCGCCCAGGAACGGGATGAACACCGGCCAGCCGGCGTCCACGCCCTCGCGGCGGAGCTGGATGGCGTGGCCCATCTCGTGCACGAGGATCAGCAGGACGAAGCCGATGCCGAACTGCCAGCCGAAGAGCCACGCGTAGGCGGCGGTCGACACGAGCATCGTGCCGGCCGTCGTGAGGATCTTCATCTTCGGCAGCAGGACCAGCAGCCACTTGAGCTGCGCGCCGAGCTTGGCAAGCAGAACGCCGAGGGCGACGATGCCCCCGCCGATGCGCTTCAGCAGGCTCCTGTCCTCGCGGATGGGCGACTGAGGCGGCTCGTATTGATATTCAGGCTCCGGCTCCGGCTGCGGCGCGGGATCCGGCGTGCGCCAGAGGGACGGATACTGCTCGGTTCCCTGCTCCATCAGGTCAATTCTGGCAGCGCTTCGGCCACACGCCCATCCACCCGTGGCTCTTCTTCGACGAGCTTTAGGAACAGCTCGACGAGATGGGGATCGAAATGCCGGCCGCTCTGGCTGCGTATCTCCTCGAGCGCTGCGTCTAGCGGCCATGCGTCCTTGTAGGGGCGGTTCGAGGTCAGCGCGTCGAATACGTCGCAGACCGCGCAGATCCGGCCGACCAGCGGTATCTCCTCACAGGCGAGACCGCGCGGGTAGCCGCTGCCGTCCCACTTCTCGTGGTGCGTCAGAGCGATCTCCTCGGCCATCTGCAGCAGCGGCACCTTCGAGCCCGAGAGGATGTCCGCGCCGATCCTCGCGTGGGTCTTCATGATCTCCCACTCGTCAGGGTCGAGGGGACCGGGCTTGAGGAGCACGCGGTCCGGGATGCCGATCTTGCCGACGTCGTGCATCGCGCTCGCGTGGAGCAGCATCTCGGCATCCGCCGGGCTCATCCCGGCGGCAAGGCCGAGCTGGTGACTCAGCAGGCTCATGCGATCGATGTGCTGGGCGGTGTCGAGGTCGCGCCACTCCGCGGCCTGGCCGAGCCGGCGCACGATCTCGAGTTGCGCCTCGCGCAGCTGCTCCGTGCGCTTGCTGACCTCTCCCTCCAGCTCGACGCTGTAGCGCCCCACCGCCTCGCGCTGTGAGCGCTCCCACGCGTAGCTCAGGCCGATGCCGCCGACCGTTCCGAGCATCAGTGCCCCCAGCGGGTATGTGAGCGCCACGATCGTGCCGCTGTCGAAGGCGATCTGGCAGCCGACGGCGTAGATCACACCCGCTGCGGCGCACACGAGAGTTCCCTTCAGCACGCGCAGGCGCACGAGCACCAGCGGGGCGCCGGCGCCGAGAAGGACGATCGCCAGGAGATCCAGCAGATGGGGCGCGCTGCGGAGCGGCAGACCGTGCAACGCCGTCCAGAGGACGTTCGCCTGAACCTCGGCGCCGGACATCAGTCTGTCCGAGGTGACAGGCGTGGGATGAACGTCCTGGAGGGTCGGATCGGACACTCCAACGACGACGACGGCATCCTTGATCAGGCTCGGGTTCACGCGGCCGGCCAGCAGGTCGGAGAAGGACACGGTGGGCACCGTGCCCGGCGGTCCGCGGAAGTCGATCCAGGCGCCCTTCTTGCCGAAGCTCGACGGGTTGAGCGCCCGCCCGTTCACTCGCTCGGCCGTGACGACGCCCAAGGTCTTGATGCCGGGCCCCATGTATCCGAACCGCCGGATCGTTCCGCCGCGCTCGGTCGGCAGGTTCGCCGCCGCCGCCACCGAGTGGGCTCGGGCGAGGTTCTCGTCGCCGCCGAGGACGTTGGTGTGCCCGTGCTGGTCAGTGGCCGTGGTGGCCAGCACGACGCGGCGTGAGCGTGCCACGGCGTCGTAGAGGGCGAGGTCCTGCCGCTCCGTGGTGGGCTCGGTGAACTGCACGTCGTAGACGATCTGCTGCGCGCCGTCCTTGGTCAGCTCGTCGATCGCCTTGCCGTGGAGCGAGCGCGGGAACGGCCACTTCAGCCGAAGCTGGGAGAAGGTCTTGTCATCGATCGCCACCACGAGCAGGTGGTCGGGCCGCTCTGCGCCGCGGAGGGCGAAGCGGGTGTCGATCGTGGTGTTCTCGACGTCGTCGAGCCCGTGCGACAGGTAGCCGAACACGCCTGCGCCGGCCGCAATCGCTGCAACGGCGATGACGGCGAGACGCGGGCTTCGGCCGCGGGTCGACACGCTGGTCTCAGTCGGTCTTGGGTGAGCGCGCAAGGAACCTGTGGCCGGCCCTGACCACGACCTTGCCGCGGGTGTGGCGATCCTTCACCACAACTGCTCCGTGGATCACGCGGGTGAGCGTGCCGTCGCAGCGCTCCTGGGTGACCCAGGTGGTGCCGCGAACCGTGGCCACGCTGTTCTGGCCGCGGGTGCGGTAGCGGCCGTGGTTGTCGTGGGCCCACAGGCTGTGCGTCTTCGGCTTCTTGCGGCGCGCGATCTGTGCGCTGCCCGCAGCGGGACAGCTCGGCCGGCGTCCCGCCAGCCTGATCTCGGTGTAGCCGTGGCGCTGATGGACCCGGAAGCTTGCGCCCCAGAAGGTGGCCGTCTGGGTGTGCCCCTGCGCGTCGACCGCGGTCGTGAGCTCGACCTTGCCGTTGCGCGCGTCGACGAGGCTGTCCATCGGGATCGTCTGCGATCCGTCGAGCGCCTTGGCCTTGTCGGCGCCCGGAAGCTTGACCATCACCTTCCCGCTGGACTTGACGCCCATCGAGCTGCCTGACTCCGGCTCGCTCGAGTCGCCCTTGCCCGTGTTGCCGCTGTTGTCGCTGCCCTTGCCGCTGTTGTCGCCGCCCTTGCCGGTACTGCCGCTCGGGCCCGTGGCGCCGGTCGGGCCGGTGGTGCCGGTGGTGCCGCTGCCGCTATTGCCGCTGCCGCTGTTCCCGTTGCCGTGCCCGGAGTTGCCCGAGCCCTGCGTGGTGTCGTCGCTGCCCTTGCCGTCCTTGCCGGTCTTCGCGGTCGCCGTGGTCAACCAGACCAGGCTTCCGAGCACGACGAGCCATACGATTGCCTTCTTCGTGTACCCCATATGTGGCTCTATCGGCAATTAGAGGAGGTCTCTTTATCGGACGCACGTCTAGAGTTTCTGGTCCACATAGGGGACGACAGGCTTCGACGTGGACGTTCCGTGTGGGTAGTTGCGAGTCGAGGTCCCCGGTAGGCCTCGTTAAACAACCGGGAAACCAATAAGTGCGGACAATCACAAGTTCGCCCTCGCTGCCTAATCAAGTTAGGTGAGTGAGGTGTCGGTCTCGCTTCGGCCCGTGGGCGAGAACACCGGCATCAGCTAACGGGCCAAGCCCGCGCCGAGTGCCCTCGGCGGCGCGGGGACTCTTAGAGGGCTGGCCTCCCGTTACCCCGCCGGCAC
>DATNBJ010000362.1:0-2958 GCA_035572055.1 Thermoleophilaceae bacterium
GCGGGCCGATCACGGTGCCGACCCACTCGGCGATCCCGGTCATCGAGTACGAGACCGGCCTGCCCAAGCAGGCGATCCAGGCATCGATCGCCCAGGCTCGCCCGCCGGCCCGCGGCCTGCTCTTCAACGACATCACGTTCAACTTCGAGCCCGCGGCGGCCCGCTCGGTGACGGGAGTCAGCGCCGCCTCGGCCCAGAAGTGGTGGTCGAACTACCCGCTCTCGGCGTTCAGGTTCGTGGCCAGCAATTCGTTCTGGCGCGTTTATGCGAACTGCCCGTAGTGCCTAGTGCCTAGTGCCTAGTCCCTAGAGCTGAGGGTCCGAGTCACGAGTCACGACTCACGTGCCGCAGCCATTCAGGTGGTACAGCTGCATCAACGGCCCCGGCCGGGCGTAGGAGCGCGGCAGGAAGTCGTACGAGAGGTCGAAGTTGAAGTGCACCGGCTTCGCGCCGAAGCGGTAGGGCGAGAACACGACGGGAGGGGCCGACTCGGCCGCCAACCGCGCGTAGTACGCACGCGCGTTCGCGAGCCCGGCGTTCAGACCGCGGTCGTGCTGGTAGCTCGAGACGAGCACCCAGCAGTAGCCGCCCTGCCGGTAGGTGTCGATCAGCGCCGGCGTGAGCTTGCGCTCATAGCCCTGGAAGGGCGGGCTGATCTTGAACATCCGGTACGAGTTCCTCGGCTTGCCGACCGTGAGGAAGTTCTTGGGGTAGACCGCCGGCTCGACCACGAGCCCCGACCCGGCCGGCACCGTGTGCTCGATGTACTGGCGCGCGAGGGTGCGGGTGTCGGTCTTCGAGAACACGGAGTTCACGCGCACGCTCGACCACAGGCCCTGCATCGCGAGCAGAGCCGCCATCACTCCCACCAGCACCCCGCGCCGGCGCGTCCAGCCCCAGGCGTCCGGCAGCGCGTCGACCGCGCGCACGCCCGCGTACGCGGCGAGGATCGCGAGCGCCGGGTAAGCGGGCATGAACCAGCGCCCGAAGTGGCGCGCCTGGCCGCCGAGGAAGAGGAACAGCAGCACCGGGAACACCACGAGCAGGAGTCCCTTCGCGCGGTCCTTGCGCAGCGCCAGCGCCGCGCCCGCCGCGGCGGCGAAGGTGGGAATCCAGCCGAAGCCCCAGGTGAGCGTCCACAGGTAGTAGGTCCAGCCGGGCTGGCTCGACTGCCCGAGCTTGGCCGACCTTCCGGCGGTGCCGGCCTGACCCGTGACCTGGTGCCTCCAGAGCGAGAAGTGGGGGAGCATGTACGGGTCCAAGAGCACGACGACCACGCCGAAAACCACCGCCGAGATCACGCCGCCGGCGACGAGCTGACGCAGCGTGTCGCGCTTCTCGAGCACGCGCAGCAGCCCCGCGAGCCCGACCACCACGGCCATCGCCGCCGCCGTGTACTTCACGTCGGTGGCCACGCCGACCGCGGCGCCGGCGAGCACCCAGTGCCGGCGCCGCCCGTCCTGGTACAGGAAGAGCGACGCCACCAGGGCCACGGTCAGCGGCACCAGCGTCAGCGCGTCGTTCAGCGCCTGCTTCGCGTAGAAGACCGGCAGGAACGCGCACGCCATGAGCACGGCGGCCACGAGCCCGACCCGCCGCTCGTAGAAGCGCGCGCCCGCCCAGTAGATGAGACCCACGCTCAGCGTGCCGATCAGCGCGACGATGAAGCGCGCGGTGGTGAACACCGCGGTGGGATCGTGGCCGAGCGTGCTGCCGAACCCGCGCAGCTTGAAGACCACGAACAGCAGATAGGTGAGCGCGGGCGGGTTCTCGAAGTAGTGCGGGTCGAGGGTCCCGCCGATCATCGTGAGCGCGCGCGGGACGAAGTGCTGCTCCTCGTCGGTGTTGTAGACGAACGGCAGACCGTGCTTGATCGACCAGACGCGCAGCACCAGCGCGCCGAGGAGGATCCAGCCGAGCGCGGCCCCGCCTGGCATCCGCAGCCAGCGGGGACGCCGCCTCACCGTCGCACTCCGGGAGCGTTGCCCGTCGTCGGAGTCCCCGTGCCCCTCGGCACCGTCCCGAACCCCTGTTTGCAGTTGTTCAGCTTGTAGATCCAGATCTCAGGCCCGGGCCGGTCGAACGCCGTCGGGTAGTAGTTGTAGGAGAGGTCGAAGTTGAACTTGACCGGCTTCGCCCCCTGCTTGTAGGGCGTGCCGTGGTAGACCAGCGTCGACTCGCGCTGGAGCCGGTCGTAATAGGCCAGTGCCGGCGCGTAGTGTGCATTCTCGGACCTGCCTCGGATGAGGCTCATCGTCATCACGAGACAGAACCCGGCACGACGGTAGCGGTCGACGGTCTCCGGGTTGAGCGTGCTGCCGTAGTCCTGGTGAGCGTCGGTCACGTCGCGGATGAAGCCGCGGATGAACTGCTTGTTGCCCGGGTGGTCCACCACGCGGTAGAAGCGCGGCGGCACCGCGGGCTCGATCACGATCCGCAGCCGCTTCGGGTAGTGCGCCACCAGCCAGTCGCGGGCGACCTGGCGGGAGTCGGGCCGGCCGAGCAGCCGTGCGGTGCGCACGTCGGCGGCGATCGGCACGGCCATGATCAGCAGCCCGATGACCGCCAGCGCGGTGGCCTGCGCCGCGCGGCCCCATGGGATCTGCCGCGCCGCCCAGGCGATCGCCACCCCGGCGAGCAGCGCCATCGCCGGGTACGCGGGCAAGAGCCAGCGGCCGAACCAGCGCACCTGCAGGCTCAGGTAGACGAACAGCGCGACCGGGAAGACGATCAGCAGCACGGCGCGCCAGACCGAGCGGCGCGCCTCCACCACGAGCCCTCCGAGCATGGCCGCGCCCGCCGCCCAGCCGAATCCCCAGGTGAGGCTCTGGGCGTAGTAGCCGGGTCCCGTGTACTGCTCCTGCCCCAGCTTCTGGAACTTGCCGGCCAGCTCCGCCTCGCCGCGGAGCTGGTGCCACGCGTTCGAGAAGTCGAGGAACACGTACGGGTTGGTGACGA
>DATNBJ010000363.1:0-2941 GCA_035572055.1 Thermoleophilaceae bacterium
CCCCACGCCACCGAGCCGTCCTCGACGAGGGAACGCAGGGAGTCCCACAAGGACATATGCAGAGAGGGTTATAGCGCAGGGAAAGGCGCGAAATGAAGGGCTGCCGCCCGCTCTCGCAGTAGCCTTGACCGCCGTGAGTGAAGTTGTCTCGTCCGCACAGGCGTTCGACGAGCGCATAGCCACGCGTGAGGCCCAGGTCGGCATCGTCGGCCTCGGCTACGCGGGGTTGCCGCTCGCCATGGTGTTCGCGGAGGCCGGTTTTCCGGTCACGGGGATCGACATCAGCGAGGAGCGCGTGCGCGCGGTCACCGAGCAGCGCTCCTACCTCGTCGACGTGCCCGCCGAGCGGTTCGACCACCTGAACGGCCGCTTGCGCGCGGTCACCGACTACGCGGCGGTCCGCGAGCTGGACGCGGTGACGATCTGCGTGCCCACGCCGCTGTCCAAGACGCGGACGCCGGACATCTCCTACATCGTGTCGGCGGCTGAGTCGGTGGCGGCGAACCTGCGCCCCGGCCAGCTCGTGGTGCTCCAGTCGACGACGTATCCCGGCACCACCGAGGAGATCGTGCTGCCGATTCTCGAGAAGGCGGGCGGCAAGGTCGGCCGGGACTTCTTCCTGGGCTATGCGCCCGAGCGGGTGGACCCCGGCAACAAGCGGTACTCGATTCGCAACACGCCGAAGCTCGTGGCCGGTGTCACGGAGGAGTGCCGCCGCCGCACCGAGTCGCTCTACGGCCAGGTCGTGGAGGACATCGTGCCCGTGTCGAGCACGATGGTCGCCGAGACCGCCAAGCTGCACGAGAACACCTTCCGGGCGGTGAACATCGCTCTGGCGAACGAGCTGGCGCTGATGTGCGACCGGATGGGCATCTCCGCCTGGGAGGTGATCGAGGCCGCCAGCACCAAGCCGTTCGGCTTCCTCCCTCACCACCCGGGCCCGGGCCTCGGCGGCGACTGCATCCCGGTGGTGCCGCACTTCCTCGCCTGGCGCCTGCGCGAGTACGGCTACTCGGCGCAGCTGATCGACGCCGCGCACGAGGTGAACGCGAACATGCCGGCCCACGTGGTCGGGAAGGTGTCGGACGCGCTCAACGAGGCCGGCAAGCCGATCCGCGGCTCGCGGCTGCTGCTGCTCGGCATGGCCTACAAGGCGGAGGTCCACGACATCCGCGAGTCACCCAGCCTCGAGGTGCTGCGCCAGCTCAAGCTGCGCGGCGGCGACATCCGCTACTGCGACCCCTGGGTGTCCGAGTTCGAGCTCGATGACGAGCTGCACCGCAGCGTGGAGCTCACCGCGGAGGAGGTCCAGGCAGCCGACTGCGTGGTCGTCCTCACGCCCCACCGCCAATTCCTCCAGGCCCCGCTCTGGGACCAGGCGAAGCTGATCGTGGACACGCGCAACGTGGTCCCCACGGCGCCCAACGTCAGGTCGATCTAGCGTGCCCTCACTGTTGGTGCTGGGGGCGGGCTACATCGGCGCCCGCCTAGCGGAGCTGGCCCTCGGGGAGGGGCACGAGGTCACGCTCGCGGACAACTGGTTCGCCACGCAGCAGGCGCAGTTGGAGCCGCTCGCGCAGGCCGGTGCACGGGTCGAGAGCGTGGACATCCGCCGCTCCGAGGAGCTGTGGCCGCTGTTCGAGGGGATCCGTCCCGACCGCGTGTACCTACTGGCCGCGCAGGCCAGCCGGCCGCTGTCGGAGTCCGACCCGGACTACACGGAGGAGACGAACCTCACGGGCGCCCGGCGCGTGGCCGAGGCGGTGGCCGCGTGCGGCTGCGACGCGCTCGTCTACGGCAGCTCGCTGCACGTCTACGGGCCGAAGCTGAGCGGCGACGTCGGGGCGGAGCACCCGTACGGACCCCAGGGCGACCTCGCGCACCTGTCGAAGATCTACGCGGAGCTGTGCCTCGAGCTGTACGCGCGCAAGCACGGCTTCGACCTGTCGCTGCTGCGTCTCGGGATCGTCTACGGCCCGAGCCCGGTGGAGCACGACCGGCCCGAGTCGCAGACCGTGGTGGACAAGTTCCGCCGCATGGCGGCGGCCGGCGAGGAGCTCACGCTCGACGACGGTGGCCGCGCCACCATCGGCGTGGTGCACGTGGACGACGTGGCGCGCATCCTGCTCGACCAGCCGGCGGGCCCGGGCATCAGCGCCGCCAACGTGGCGGCGGAAACCGTGACGGTGGCCGACGTTGCGGCGCTCGCGCGCGGCGAGCAGCCGCCCGGCGGCGCGACCCACGCCTTCTCCACGCCCTTCGAGTACGAGCACGAGCTCGCGGGCTACATGAAATGAAGCTGCTGGTGACAGGCGCCACCGGCTTCCTCGGCTGGCGCGCGTGCACGCTGCTGGCCGACGAGGGCCACGAGGTGGTGCCGCTCAGCCGGCCCGGCAGCCGGAACCGGGCGGCGTCCGCGGAGCTCGAGCCGGTGCGCATGGACGCCGCCGACCCCGCAGCCCAGGACCTCATCGAAGGCTGCGACGCCGTCCTGCACTTCGCGGGCGAGCCCGCACCCGCGGGCGCTCTGCGCGACCCGGCGCGCGCGGTGCTACTGAACGCGGGCACCACGCTGAACCTGCTCGAGGGCTGCGCGAAGCACGGGGCCGGGCTGATCTACCCGTCGAGCGTGCGCGCCGCCCAGGACCCCCCGCCCGATCCCTACGCGATGTCGAAGCGCCTCGGCGAGAACGCCTGCCGCTTCCACCCCGCGGAGGCGACCGTGGTGCGGCTCACGTCGGTGTTCGGCCCGGGCCAGGTCGCCTGGGAGGGCGCCACGGGCGCGATCGCCGCGTTCGCCGCCCGCGCCATCGACGACGAGCCCATCGTGATCCCCGGAGATCCCCGCCGCACGCGGGACTTTCTATACGTGGACGACATGGTCGGGGGCCTGGCGCGGATCGTCGAAGAACGGCGCTGGAATCAGACTTTGACGTTCGGA
>DATNBJ010000364.1:0-2093 GCA_035572055.1 Thermoleophilaceae bacterium
GGCGCCCGCGGCGTGGGCTACGCCTTCAGCGGCCAGTCGTATCAGGAGCGCGCCTCGGGCGGCCAGGGCGGCCTCGTGTTCGCGCTCGGGCTCGTGATGGTGTTCCTGGTGCTCGCTGCGCAGTATGAGAGCTGGTCCATCCCGTTCGCGGTGCTGCTCGGTGTGCCCTTCGGGACGCTCGGTGCGCTGCTCGGCGTGTGGCTGCGCGGCATGGCGAACGACGTCTACGTTCAGATTGGCCTGATCGTGGTAGTGGGTCTCGCGGCGAAGAACGCGATCCTGATCGTCGAGTTCGCGAACGAGCTGCGCGCCCAGGGGCGGTCGATTCGCGAGGCGGCACTCGAGGCCGGGCGGGAGCGGTTGCGGCCGATCCTGATGACGTCGTTCGCGTTCATCCTGGGCGTCACGCCCCTGCTCACGTCGAGCGGCGCCGGCGCGGCGAGTCGCCATTCGATCGGCACCGGCGTGTTTTTCGGGATGCTCGTGGCGACCCTGGTCGGCGTGTTCTTCATCCCCTTGTTCTTCACGGCGATCCGGACGTTGAGTGAGCGAGGCCTGGTCCGGCGCGCTGAGCCCACGGGGATCCCGCAAGCCGCGCCGCTCCCGGCGGAGGGCGACTGACCATGAGACGTCTCAGACTTCTCGGCGTGGTCGCGCTGTTCGCCCTTACCGAAGCCTGCGCGGTCGGGCCGCGGTATCGCCGCTCCTCCGTCGGCATGCCGGACGGCTGGCGGGGGACCGCGGCGTCCGAAGACTCACTCCGGTCGTTCTACGACTCGCTGCGCACCAGCCGCGACACGCTGCTGCCGCCGGGGGCGGACACCGCGCGTGTCCCCTTCGCGTATGACACCGCCTTTCAAGGTCCGCGCGGGGACTCGACGGCCGCGCTGCGCTGGCTCGACCTGATCCAGGATTCCGTGCTGCGGCAGCTCGTGGATACCAGCCTGCGCGAGAACCGCGACATGCGCACCGCGCTCGGCGTGATCGACGAGTTCCGCGCGCAGTACCGGGCCGCGCGAGGCGCGCTCCTGCCTGAGATCACCGCCCGCGGTCAGGCGGGCCGCAACCAGACGGTGTTCGGCACGTTCGGGTCGTTCACCTACAACGTGTACCAGGCGACCGCCGACCTGAGCTGGGAGCTCGATCTCTGGGGCCGGCTGCGTCGTGGCATGGGCGCGGCGCGCTCGGACCTCGTGGCGCGGGAGGAAGACCGGCGCGCGCTGCAATTGTCGCTGATCGGCGACGTGGCGACGGCCTACTTCGACCTGCGCGCCGCCGATCTGAACCTCGCGATCGCGCGCCGCACGCTCGACTCGCGGCGCCAGACGCTGGCGCTCGCCCGCCGCCGCCTGGACCAGGGCTTGATCTCCGAGCTGGACGTCCGCCAGTTCGAGGCCGACGTGGCAAGTCCGGCGGCGAGCGTCGCCGACTTCGAGCGACAGGTGGCCCAGCAGGAGAACGCCCTGAGCGTGCTGGTCGGGCACAACCCCGGCGCCATCGCGCGGGGCCGCGCGCTCACCGAGATGGCGGCCGTGATCCCGGTCCCCGCCGGTGTTCCCTCGGCTTTGCTCGGCAACCGACCGGACGTCCGGAGCGCCGAAGCGACGCTCCGCGCCGCTACGGCCCGCATCGGCGTGGCGCAGGCCGCGTGGCTGCCGACCTTTACGATCACCGGGCAGTACGGCACCCAGAGCACCGAATTTTCCAAGTGGTTCGGGTCAGGGACTAACATCTGGCAGGCGTTTGCCGGGGTCTCGATCCCACTGTTCACCCAGGGCCGGCCGGGCCCGGGCGAGCAGGTCAATGTCGCCCAGGCGCGCGCGTCGCAGGCGCGGTCGCGCTACGAGCAGACGGTGCTCGTGGCGCTGCGCGAAGCGGAAGACGCGCTCGTGGGATTGCGGACCGCCCAGGATCGGAGCGCGGCGCAGGAGCGCCAGGTGATCGCGCTGCGTCGGGCGCTCGAGCTCGCGGACATGCGCTATCGGAACGGAGTGTCGAGCTATCTCGACGTGCTGGACGCCCAGCGCGGTTTGTTTGGGGCCGAGCTGGCGCTCACGCAGGCGGAGCGAGACCAGCTCGTCGCCGCCGTGCAG
>DATNBJ010000365.1:0-8119 GCA_035572055.1 Thermoleophilaceae bacterium
CGCGTCGCGCGACACCGGCGAGACGCCCACCGAGTTGATGAACGCGTGGATCAGACCGGGGAAGCGCCGCAGCGCGGTCGGCACCCCGGCGGCGCGCAGCGCGTGGGCGTACTCCTCGCCCTCGTCGCGCAGCGGGTCGAACCCGCAGGTGACGATGTAGGCGGGCGGCAGCCCCGACAGGTCGTCGGCAAGGATCGGCGATATCCGCGGATCGGTGGTGTCCACCTCCACGCCGCCGATGTAGTTGTCGCTGAACCACTCCATCTCGGACTCGGTGAGGAAGAAGCCCTCGGCGAAGAGCCGGCGTGAGGGCCGCTCGGACGACATGTCCGTGACCGGGTAGATCAGTAGCTGGAACACGGGCGCCGGACCGCCGTCGCGCGCCGCGAGCTGGCAGGCCACGGTGGCCAGGTTGCCGCCGGCGCTGTCGCCGCCCACCGCGATTCGCTCGGGGTCGGCGCCCAGCTCCCCCGCGTGCTCGTACGCCCAGCGCAGCGCCGCGCGCGCGTCGTCCACCGCCGCCGGGAACGGGTGCTCCGGCGCCAGCCGGTAGTCCACCGACAGCACGTTCACCCCGCCGTGCTTGCAGAGCACGCGGCAGGGCGCGTCGTGGGTGTCGAGGTCGCAGATCACGAAGCCGCCGCCGTGGTAGTAGATGAGCAGCGGATGCGGACCGCCCGGCTCGTCGGGCGTGTAATAGCGGGCGTTCAGCGGACCCTCGGCGCCGTCGATCGTGATGTCGCGAACCGAGCCGCAGGGCAGCGGCGGTCCGCCGTACAGCGAGGCCTGCGCGACCACGACCTGGCGCGCCACGTCCACCGGCAGCGTCTCGATGGGCGGCAGCCCGCGGCGCTCGAGCAGCGCCAGCGTGAGCTGGATCTCGGGATCGAGCCGGCAACCGCCGATCTCCACCGGCGGCTTGCGCGAGAGACGCACCTGAGCCTTCGGGGGCAGCTTGGCGAAGGCCCGCGCCGCCCGGAACTCGAACCGTTCCCTCAGCTTCTGCGAGGTGGCGGACTCGCTCAGCGACCCTCGTAGCGTTGCTGCTCGTCCGCCGTTCTCTCCGCCCATGGAATTGCCTCCAGTCGTCCGTCCGGAATCGGTTTGCCGCTCTCCACCGAGAGGCCGTACTTCCCTTCCGCCAGCCGCTGCTCCGCGCGCTCGATGGCCTCCAGCTCCTGGCGAAGCCGGTCGGCTATCCCCTCTCCGAGCTCCTCGTCGAACAGCACCGTCGCGTCGTCGGCGGCGTCGCGCGGACCGTCGTCCGAGTCCTCCCGCTCGCCCCGCGCGGCGGCCAGCGCCGCCTCGATACGAGCTCGAGCGCTCGCGAGCAACTCGCGTGCACGACCCTCCTCCATCCCGGCATCGTAATACTCACGGTGCCGATGGCGTTGGCGGCGGTGATCTTCGATCTCGACGGCGTGCTCGTGGACTCCGAGCAGGTGTGGGGCACCGTGCGCGAGGAGCTGACGCGCGAGCTCGGCGGCAGATGGCACCCCGGCGCCCTGCGGGCCATGATGGGCATGAGCTCGCTCGAGTGGTCGCGCTACATGCACGACGAGCTCGGCGTTCGCCTGCCGCCCGCTGAAATCTCGCGCGAGGTCGTGAGGCGCGTCGGCGAGCACTACTCCCGACACCTGCCGCTGATCGACGGCGCCGTCGATGCCGTGCAGCGCGTGGCGGCGCGCTGGCCGCTGGCACTCGCCTCCTCCGCCAATCGCGAGATCATTGACACCGTGCTCGAGCTCACCGGGCTGAAGGGCAGCTTCGCCGCCACCGTCTCCTCCGAGGAGGTGCCGCGCGGAAAGCCCGCGCCCGATGTCTACCTGGAGGCGGCGCGCCGGCTCGGGGTCGACCCGGCCGCGGCCGCGGCGGTCGAGGACTCCACCAACGGACTGCTCTCGGCCAAGGCCGCCGGCATGACGGTCGTCGCGATCCCCAACCGCGAGTTCCCGCCGGCGCCGGAGGGGTTGGCCGCCGCCGACGTCGTGATCGATTCACTGCACGACCTCACCCCCGAGGCGGTCGAGCTGGTGGCCGCATGAGCGACGTCGTCTTCCTGCTCGACGTGGACAACACCCTGCTCGACAACGACGCGGTGTCGGCCGACCTCCGCAAGCACCTCACCAAGGCGTTCGGCGAGGAGCGCCAGGAGCAGTACTGGAACTTCTTCGAGGAGCTGCGCTCCGAGCTCGGCTACGCGGACTACCTCGGCGCGCTGCAGCGCTTCCGGCTCGCCTTCCCGCACGAGACCGCCCTGATCCAGATGTCCACCTGGCTGATCGACTACCCGTTCGCCAATCGCCTCTTCCCCGGCTCGCTCGACGTGATCGCGCACCTGAAGGAGATGGGCCTGCCCGTGATCCTCACCGACGGCGACGTGGTGTTCCAGCCACGCAAGATCGCGCGCTCGGGGATCCAGGAGGCGATCGACGGCCACGTCCTTCTCTACGTGCACAAGGAGGAGGAGCTGGGCGAGGTCGAGCGGCGCTACCCGGCCGACCACTACGTGCTGGTCGACGACAAGCTCCGCATCCTCGCCGCCGTCAAGGAGAGCTGGGGCGAGCGCGTGACCACCGTCTTCCCGCGCCAGGGCCACTACGCCCTGGACCCCGAAGTGCTGTCGAAATACCCCCCGGCGGACATCACGGTGGACCGGATCGGGGACCTGCTGTCCCTTTCACTCAAGGACTTTCGCGCTTAAGGGGCAGCCGTCCGGGCGGCCGGGCATCGTGCCGGTTGCAGGGGGGTATAGAACCTGTGTCGTACCCCAATTCCCGCGGGGCGGTGAGGGAGACCAAGGCACCGCCTCGCAGTCCGAGCCGTGCAAGGAGGTGTCTCATGGGCTTCAGGAACACCTGAGTCGCTTACCCGTGCTGAAACACCCGCCGGGCTCGGGATGCCGTCGCGAGCCCGGCGGTCAGCGGGGCGTCGTCTCAGCCGGACGCGTCACGTACTCGTGCACGCGCCGCTCGAGCGCCAGCTCCGCATCGAAGTCGGCGTCCTCGCCGTGGCGATACTCGACGTCCCTGCCGGCGAGCACCTCCACGAGCAGCTCCACGAAGTGCGGATCGAGCTGCGTGCCGGCCACACGCCGGAGCTCCTGCAGGGCGTCGAAGGACGAGCGCGGATTGCGGTAGGAGTCGCGCCCGGTCATCACGTCGTAGGTGTCGGCCACCGCGATGATGCGCGCGAGCGCCGGAATCTGGTCGCCCCGGAGGCCGCGCGGATAGCCGAGCCCGTCGATCCGCTCGTGATGGCACAGGATCAGCTCGCCCACGGGGCCGTAGCCCTCGACCTTCGACACGATCTTCGCGCCCTCGGCCGGGTGCGCGCGGATCTTGTCCCAGTCCTCCTCGGCCAGCGGCCCCTCGCCCTTCAGGATCCGGTCCGGGAAGGCGAACTTGCCGATGTCGTGGAGCAGCGCCGCGGTGTGGACCAGGTCCTGAGCCTGCTCGGAGTAGCCGGCGGCGGCTGCGATCTCTCGCGAGTAGCGGCTCACGGCCGCGCTGTGCCGGGCCGTCATCCGGTCGCGCAGGTCCAGCGTGTGCAGCATCGCGCTTATCAGCCCGAGCTGGAAGCTGGCGAGCTGATTGGTGCGCCGCTCGAGCTCGGCGGCGCGCTCCTCGGACACGAGCAGCTTGCCGAGCAGGTACTGCACGTAGAAGAGCACGAAGGCGAAGATCACGATCGCCTTGATCCCCAGCCGGTCGTAGAGGTAGGCCACGCCCACCGCCAGCCCGGCCGCGGCCACCTCCGTTGGGAGCACCGGGACGAGCACGCCGCGAACCTTCGATCCGAACGTCGTGCCGTCGAGCGCGCAGTTGTAGGCCGCGATCAGCGCGAAGTTGATGATCAGCGAGATCACGAAGACGCCGAAGACCGCGGCGTAGAAGACGCCGCTCGAGGGGTCGAGGTTCGCCGAGTCGCTGAGCGCGTGGAAGCCGATGCCCACCGCCAGCGGGAACGACGCGTACGTCACCAGGTTGTTCAGGAACGCCTGGGTGGGCTCGTGCCAGCGCAGCCGGCCGACCAGGATCGTGGCCACGCCGATCGCGGCGGCGGGCGCACCGCCGAGGAAGACCATGGCGAGCACCAGCGCCAGGAAGCTGCCGGAGATTCGGATCCGGCCGCGCACGGTGACCGCGAGGAAGTCGCTCGCCACCGACAGCACCAGAAGCGAGGCGAGCAGCCCGAGATCCCAGTGCGCGGTATGGGCACTGAGCACTCCGATGGCAACCGCCGCGCTGAGCAATCCAAGCTCGGCTGCGACGAACAATGGTCTCGGTCGACTCACGAAACTAGATCCTCGCTGCACGATCGCTGAGGAGGCGAGGTCTTCCGCTGACACCCTGCCACCCCGCAAATCGCGGGAGAAAGGCTAACGGGTGTGCTACGAACTGGCTACATTCGACCGCTGCTCTGCCAGAACGGCCAAGCCCGCGCCGATCGCATCGGCGGCCATCTGGAGATGTTCGGGCTCGGCCGTGAGCGGAGGCGAAACGGCCACTCCGGCGCCGAGGCCCCGCACCAGGACGCCCTCCGCGCGTGCCTGCTTCACGACCTGAGCCACGGCTGTGCCCATGTCCGGCACGGCGGCCGCATCGATGCCCACGGCCGCCAGCAGTCCCGTGCCGCCTCGCACCTCCGACACAACCGGGCTCGAGGCGAGCGGCTCGAATGCGTCCATCAGCGCGCCCTCCAGCTCGCGGCCGCGGGCCACCAGCCCCTCCTTCTCGAGGATGTCGAGGTTCGCCATCGCCGCCGCGCAGCACGCCGCGTGCCCGGCATAGGTGGCGCCGTGACGGAACATCGGCGAGTCGGGCGCGCGGAAGAAGGGCTCGGCGATCTCGTCCGAGACGATCACGCCACCGAGCGGCAGGTAGCCGCTGGTCACTCCCTTGGCGAAGGTGATCATGTCCGGCACCACGTCGAAGCGCTCGATGCCGTACCAGGTGCCGAGCCGGCCGAAGCCGCAGATCACGGAGTCCACGACGAGCAGCACGCCCGCCTCGCGGCACACCTCGGCCACCCCCTGGATGTAGCCGTCGGGCGGCGGGTAGACGCCGCCGGCGCCGATCACCGGCTCGACGAAGAACGCGGCCACGCGGTCCGCGCCGAGCTCGCCGATCCTGTCGCGCAGCGCGTCGACCGAATCCCACGCGACCTGCGCGGACTCCACCTGCGGCCCGAAGCCGACCCGGTTGGCCTCGATGCCGCCGAGCGCCGTGCCGTAGCCGTGCGTGCCGTGGTAGCCGGCGGTGCGGCTCACCACCAGGGTGCGGTCGGGCTGCCCGACCTCGAACCAGTAGCGGCGAGCAAGCTTGGTGGCGGTGTCCACGGAGTCGCCGCCGCCCGAGGTGAGGAACAGCCGCGAGGGCATCGGCGCGAGGTCTGTCAGCCGCTCGGCCAGGTCGAGCCCGGGGCGTGTCGCGAAGTCGCCGAACGCCGAGTAGGCCTCGATCTTCTGCATCTGCGCGGCCACCGCCTCCGCGATCTCGCGCCGGCCGTGGCCGATGTTCGCGTACCAGAGGCTGGCCGTGGCGTCGAGGTAGCGGTTGCCGTCCTCGTCGAAGACGAAGACGCCCTCGCCCCGCTCGATCACGAGCTCGCCGTGCCGCACGGCCCCCATCTGGGCGAAGGGGTGCCACAGCTTTGAGTCGTAGCTCACGCGCGTAGGCTACGGCACCAGCACGGCACGGCCGGTGATCTCGCCGTCACGCAGCTTGGCGAGCACGTCGTTCACGTCGTCGAGCGAATGCGTCTCGGTCCTCAGCTTGATCCGCCCGCCGGCGTGGAGCTGCACGAGCTCCCAGAGGTCGATCCAGCTGCCCACGAGGTTCCCGACGATGCTCTGCTCCTGGGCGATCATCATCAGCGACGGCACCGACAGCGTGCCGCCGTAGCCCACCACCGAGTAGGTGCCGGGCTTGGCGAGCATCTCCATCGCGGCCGCGTGGGTCTGGTCGGTGCCCACGAAGTCGATCACCACGTCGGCGCCGTGGCCGTCGGTGGCGTCGCGCACGGTGGACACCACGCCGTCGCCGCCCTCGAGCACCTCGTCGGCGCCCACCCAGCGCGCGAGCTCACGGCGCCGCTCGTCGGTGTCGATCGCCAGCACGCGGCCGTTGCCGAGCTCGTGCAGGAGCTGCACGGCGATGTGCCCCACGCCGCCGACGCCGATCACGGCCACGTTGGTGCCCGGGCGCGCGAGATGGGCGACGCGCTTCACCGCGTGCATCGCGGTGATCCCCGCGTCCGCGTGCGGGGCCACCTGCGCGGGCTCGACGCCCTCCGGCAGCTTGATCAGCGAGCGCTCGGTGACCAGCACGTAGTCGGCGAAGCCGCCGTCCACCGACAGGCCGGTGAAGTCGTGGTTCACGCAGTGCATGTCGGTGGCGCGCCGGCAGGGCACGCAGAGGCCGCAGCTATAGGGCGGGTAGACGATCACCGGGTCGCCAACCGCGAAGTTCTGCACGAAATCGCCGACCGCGGCGACCCAGCCCGCGTTCTCGTGGCCCAGCACCATCGGGAGCGTCACTCCGGCCGGTTCCATGTGGCCGTCGATCGCGTGCAGGTCCGTGGCGCACACGCCGGCGCCGCCGACCCGCACGAGCACGTGGTCGGGACGGGTCAGCTCGGGCGTGTCGCGCTCGACGAGCTCGAGCGGCCGCCCGTACTCGCTCATGAGCGCGGCCTTCACCGCGCGGAGCTTACCGTCAAACCGTTTAGCACGGCTCTGTATACAAATGACCCCGCAGGGGCTATATTCGAGCCGTCGGACGAGGGAGAGAGATGGTCTGCTGTATACAGCTGATGGGGCGGTTCGAGGCGAGCCAGTGACCTCGCCGCTGCGGACCAGAGCCGGAATCGCGGCCCAGGCCGCCGGCGCCGCGCGGCGCATCTCCCCCAACTACAACCGCATCGACCACAGGCTCTCGCGGGAGCAGTGCGTGGTGCTCGACGGCGGCATGGCCACCGAGCTCGAGGAGCTCGACGCGCCCGACTACGAGCTGCGCGACGACGCGCTGTGGGGCACCTGGGCGTTGCTCAACGCGCCCGAGGCGGTGATGCGCGTGCACCGCGGCTACGCCGAGGTGGGCTGCGACGTCATCTCCACCAACACTTGGGGCATCCAGAGCGCGATGAACGGCGAGCACGGATCCACCGGCGCGCCGCCGGCGGACTGGATGCAACTCGCGCGCCGGGCCATCGGCCTTGCGCGGAAGGCCACCGCCGAGGTCGGCAGGTCGGGTGACACGGCGGTGGCCTTCAGCCTTCACGGCGACGTGTCGAGCCCGCAGGGCCTCGAGCGCTTCGAGCTGCTCGCGCGGGTGTTCGAGGACGAGCCGCCGGACCTCGTCCTGCTCGAGACGATGTCGCTCATCCACGAGCTCACCTTCCAGGCGGTTCAGGTGATCGTGGACAGCGGCTACCCGGTGTGGCTCAGCTTCCGCCGCTGCCGGCACGGCCTCTGCGGCGTGTTCGGCGAGCACTGGGGCGGACCGGAGGGCGACCTGTTCGGCCGCGCCGCCCGCCGCTTCGAGGAGATGGGCGTGGCCGCGCTGCTCATCAACTGCATCCCGCCGGATCACGTGGGCGGGATGCTGCCCTGGCTGCGCGACTTCACCGACCTGCCGCTCGGGGTCTACCCCAACCTCGGTTACTACACGGAATCCGGCTGGGCCTTCGACCGGCGCATCGGCGGCGAGGAGTTCGCCGACATGGCGGCGGCATGGCGTGAGGAGGGCGCGGACATAATCGGCGGCTGCTGTGGTGTACGGCCGCAGCACATCGCGGCCGCAAGGACGCGGCTCGAGGGCACGAGGCCAGGCCGTAGGCACACGGATTGGGGATCCGACAACGGCCAGCCCGCAGCCGCCGAACGCGCCCCGCTGAAGCCGTGGGCCGACGACCGCGAGCGCCGTCTCTACCCCCTCCAGGTACCGGAGATCATCGTCGAGCCCGGAGTGTTCGTCCCCACCTCGGGCAGCTTCCTGATCTGGAAGCACCTATACACGCGCGGGATCGGCGACGGACGGCGCTGCCTCGACGTGGGCTGCGGCACCGGCCTGCTCGCCGTGCAGCTCGCGCTCAACGGCGCCGAGCACGTGCACGC
>DATNBJ010000366.1:0-5327 GCA_035572055.1 Thermoleophilaceae bacterium
GGGGATCTCGAAGGTGGAGACCGCGGAGCAGCTGCCCACGGCGCTCGGCGTGTCGTTCGAGCACGACCCGGTGGCGCTCGTCGAGCAGATGTCCGCGGGCATGGAGGTGGAGTGCTCGGTGATCGGCAACGACGAGCTGACGGTGTCGCAGCCGGGCGAGATCGTGCTGCACGCCGACTGGTACGACTACGAGGCCAAGTACACGCCGGGCGGCATGGAGCTGGTGATGCCGGCGCGGCTCGAGCCGGACGTGATCGAGCGGGTGCGCGAGCTGGCGGCCGAGGTGTACCGCAGCGTGGGCTGTGCCGGCTTCGCACGGGTGGACTTCTTCGTGGAGGACGGCGAGCGGGTGCTCGTGAACGAGCTCAACACGATCCCCGGCTTTACCGAGACGAGCGGCTTCCCGAAGATGTTCGAGGCCTCGGGTATCCCGTTCCCTGAGCTGGTGGACCGCCTGCTGCAGCTTGCGCTCGAGCGCCACCGGGACGAGAGCGCCTACAGGTACTGACGCGGCTCTAGCGCGAGAGCTTGAGGTCGGCGATGCCGGCCTTGCCGCCCGGCGGGAGCTTCGTGATCCACACCAGGTAGTACTGGAACTGCTGGCCCTTCGTGTCGATCACGAAGGCGTCCTTCGACCCGACGGTGATCAGGCTGGACACCGACGTCCAGCCGTTGAGGGTCGCGGGCGGCGCGCCGGACGGTGCGGCCCAGACGCGGGCCTCGAATTCGCCCGGGTTGGCGGTGATGTCGAGGCGGCGGGCCACGACGCCGCTGCCGGCGTCCACGTAGAGGCCGACGCCCGGCTTGTTGCCGAGGCCGGCGCTGTAGGTCTCGGTGGTCCAGGCGGTGCTCGGGTCGCCGTCCACAGCCTTGGGCACATCTGCCGTGTGCTCGGCCCCGTCACCCGGGGGCGGGTCGAAGTCGTGGGCCGCCGCGATCGGCACGTCGATCGGCGCCCGCGCGCCCTTCTCCTGCTGCTGGGCGGCCGCGGCGGGCGGCGCCTTCGGCGGCGAGCGGTGCGTGCCGGCGGCCAGCAGGATCACCACCACCGCGATCGTGAACGCCACCAGCGCGGTGAGCACCATCGCGCGGCGCGGGTTGCGGAGCCGCCAGGGAACGTATGTGGTGGAGGGGAGGGCGCGCAGCACGGTGGTGGCCTCGGCGCCCACCTGGCCGGCACGCGACGCCTCGACGGCGAGCGCCTGCTCCAGGTCGGCGCGCATCTCGGCGACGGTGCGGTAGCGGTTCTTCGTCTCCTTGGCGGTGGCGCGGTCGATGACCGAGGCGGTGACGGCCGACACCTCGCGGCGCGCCCGGCGCACGTCGGGCATCGGCTCCTGGACGTGCTTCATGGCCACGGCCACCGGGGCGTCGGCCTTGTAGGGCACCTCGCCGGTGAGCATCTCGTAGAGCACGATGCCGAGTGAGTAGACGTCGGACTGCTGGGTGACCTCCTGCCCCAGCGCCTGCTCGGGGGCGACGTAATCCGTGGTGCCGAGCACACGGCCGGCGAGGGTCAGCCCCTCGCCCTCCAGCGAGCGGGCGATGCCGAAGTCCGTGACCTTCGCGCGGCCCTCGTTGTCGAGCAGGACGTTCTGCGGCTTCACGTCGCGGTGCACGAGCAGCTCGCCGTGCGCGGCCTCGAGCGCCCGGGCGATCTCGATCGCGTACGCCAGCGCGTCGGTGATCGGCAGCCGCGGCCCCATGCGCCGGATGCGGTCCTTCAGCGTCTCGCCCGCGATGTACTCGAACACGATGTAGGGCGCGCCGTCGTCCTCGCCGGCGTCGATCACGGTCACCACGTGGGGATGGTTCAGGCGCGCGACCGCGCGGGCCTCACGCCGAAAGCGCTCGATCGCGTCGTCGTCGCCCCGGATGTCGGCCTGCAGCAGCTTGATGGCCACCCACCGTTCGAGCGTTTCGTCGAACGCCCGGTACACGGTGGACATGCCGCCTGATCCGACTCGCTCCTCCAGCCGGAAGCGCCCGTTGAGCAGGGTGCCGATCATCAGCTCCTCTATTTTGGGCAACGCTGTGGCTGTACGCGTACGGTATTTCACCGATCCGGCCTGCTCCTGGTCCTGGAACACCGAGCCAAAGGTTCGGCGTCTGATGGTGGAGTTCGCCGATTCACTGTTCTGGACCTACGTCATGGGCGGGCTCGCCCGGGATTACACGCAGGACGGCGGACGCATGCACGAGCAGCTCCTGCTCGAGTGGCTCGACGCGGCCGACGACGGCGGGATGCCGCTCGATCCGCGGCTCTGGACGGAGGGTCCGATCGGCTCGACCTACCCGGCCTGCATGGCGGTGAAGGCGGCTGCCGAGCAGTCGGGCGACGGCGGTGGGGCGTACCTGCGCGCGCTGCGCGAGGGGCTGTTCTGCTTCCGGCGCAAGCTGGATACGACCGAGGCGCTGGTGGAGGAGGCGCGGCGCGTGCGGCTCGACGTGGAGCGGTTCCGGATCGACCTCGGCTCGCACGCGATCGTGGAGGCGTTCGGCAACGACCTGGAGCTGACCCGGACGATCCCGGAGGACGCGCGCGCCCTCGATGGCGTCGCCGACGGCGGCGGCGGCGTGGAGCGGCTCACGTTCCCCACGCTCGTGTTCGAGGGCGAGGACGGCTCGCGCCATCCGGTGTACGGGGTGCGGCCGTACGAGGACTACCAGGCGGCGGCCGTGGCGGCGGGCGCCGTCTCGAACCCTCTACGCCCGGGCGTGCTGGAGGCTGTGCGCCGCTTCGGCCGGATCGCCACGCGCGAGGTGGAGGAGGTCTGCGGGCTGCCGACACCGGTGGCGTCCGCCCAGCTGTGGCAGCTCGCCGCGGAGTGGAAGCTGAAGCCGGTCCGGGTGCTCACCGGGGATCTCTGGGAGGCGGCGTAGACCCCTCGAAGCGCGGCATCGTGGCGTGGTCGTCCGCGCTCACGCCGCGGCGGGTCAGCACGTTCGCCACGCTCTGCACCAGCAGCTTCGCGTCGAGCCAGAGGGACCAGTTGTCCACGTACCAGACGTCCCAGGCGAACTTCTCGTCCCAGGTCAGCGCGTTGCGGCCCTTTGCCAGCACCGGGCCGGCTATTCCGGGCGGCAGATCGTGGCGGCGGAGCTGCTCGGCCGAATAGAGCTCGCGGTACTCCGGCAGGAGCGGGCGAGGCCCGACGATCGAGAGGTCGCCGCGCAGCACGTTCACCAGCTCGGGCAGCTCGTCCAGGCTGAGCTGGCGCAGGATGCGGCCAACGCGGGTGATGCGCCGCTGGTCGTCGAGGGGCTGGTCGAAGCCCGGCGGGCGGCCCTTCATCGTGCGGAACTTGAGCAGCGTGAACTCCTCGCCGTGCAGGCCGAGGCGGCGCTGCCTGAACAGCACGGGCGGCCCCATCGTGAGGAGCACGAGCAGCCCCACCAGCACCATCAGCGGGGAGGTGACGATCAACGCCGCCGTGGCCACCACGACGTCGAAGGCGCGCTTCACGGCGAGCTGGATGCGGCTGGGGGTGGCCTCCATCTGCGCAGTCGAGCAGAGTACCGGCCGTGAACGTGCTCTTCACCAGCGTTGGGCGCCGCGTGGAGCTCGTGCGCGCGTTCCGGCGTGCCTACGCGGAGCTGGAGCTGGACGGGCGCATCGTCGGCGTGGACGTCGAGCCGCTCGCGCCGGCGCTGCGCGAGTGCGACGAGTTCTTCATGGTGCCGCGCTGCGACGAGCCGGGCTACGTCCAGGCGATCGCCGAGGTCTGCGAGCGGGCGGCGATCGCGCTGCTGTTCCCGCTGATCGATCCGGAGATCCCGGTGCTCGCCCGCGCCCGCGACGGACTCGGGACACGCGCGATGGTGCTGCCGCCGGAGGCCGCCGAGATCACCGCGGACAAGCTGGCCAGCGCCGAGCTGTTCGAGCGGATCGGAGTGCCCACGCCGCGGCGCGATCCCGGCGACTTCCCCGTCTTCGTCAAGCCGCGCTTCGGCAGCGCCGGCGCGCACACGTACAGGGCGGCCGGCGAGGAGGAGCTGAGCTTCTTCCTCCAGCGCGTCCCGGACCCGATCGTGGAGGAGTTCCTGCCGGGGCCGGAGATCACCACCGACGTGCTCTGCCTCGATGACGGCGAGGTCGCGGCGGTGTGCTCGCGGAGGCGGCTCGAGGTGCGCTCGGGCGAGGTCTCGAAGGGTGTGACCGTCCACGACGAGGCGATAGCGGGCCACTGCGTGAAGATCGCCGAGGCGCTGAACGCGCGCGGTCCGATCGCGGTCCAGTGCCTGCTGGACGCGGCCGGCGAGCCGCGCTTCACCGAGGTGAACGCCCGCTTCGCCGGCGGCGCGCCGCTGGGATTCGCGGCCGGTGTGGAGTCGCCCCGCTGGCTGCTGGCCCACGCGGCCGGTCTGGCGTTCGACCTTCCGCCGCTCGGCTCCTACCGGCTCGGCCTCCACATGACCCGCTACGACGAGTCGTTCTTCATCGGCGAGGAGGAGCGTGCCGCGGACGCGAGCCGTCGTCTTTGACCTCGACGACACGCTCTACCCCGAGTCCGCCTATGTCCGCTCGGGCTTCCGCGCGGTGGCGGCGGAGGCGGCGCGCAGGTACGGCGTGGCCGCGGACGAGGCGTACGCGGAGCTGGAGCGCATGTTCGAGGAGGGCGTGCGCGGCGACACCTTCGACCGCTGGCTGAAGTCACGGGGGATCGACGGCGACGTCGCCGACCTGGTGGCGGCATACCGGGCCCACGAGCCGACCATCGAGCCGTTTCCCGAGGCGCCCTCGCTGCTGGAGCGACTCCGCGCGCAGGGCTACCTGCTCGGCCTCCTGAGCGACGGCGAGCCGGAGATCCAGTACGGAAAGCTGAACGCCATCGGCCTGCGCGACGCCTTCGACGCGATGCTGGTCAGCGGCGAGCTGGGCCGCGACGCCTGGAAGCCGAGCCCGCGCGGCCTGCTGGCACTGGCGGAGCGGCTCGGCGTGGAGCCGAGCGAGGCGGTCTACGTCTCCGACAACCCGGCGAAGGACTTCAAGGCCGCCCGCGACGCGGGCATGAGGTCGATCCGGGTGCGCCGCGAGGGCGGCGTCTACAGCCACCTGGAGCCGGAGTGCGCGGACTACGCGCCGGACATTGAGGCGGAGAGCCTGGCGGCGGCGGCCGAAGCTCTAGGGACTAGGGACTAGGGACTAGGGACCGGGCCAGCCAAGCGCGCGCTGAGTCGCCTTCGGCAACTTCGAGACGATCAGGTCATACGAATCTTCAACCATCTGCTCGACCATCGAGTCGGGCAGCTCCCCGTCCAGGTGCACGGTGTTCCAGTGCCGCTTGTTCAGGTGGTAGCCGGGGATGATCTCCGGGTGCGCGGCT
>DATNBJ010000367.1:0-26634 GCA_035572055.1 Thermoleophilaceae bacterium
CCGACCGTCTCTACGGCGGCAGGGGCGACGACACGCTGACCGGCAACCCGGGGCTTGGCAAGGACCGCATGTTCGGCGGTCCCGGCAACGACAACATCACCGGCGGCGCCGGGCCCGACCGTCTGCACGGCGGCGACGGCAACGACGTCTCGAACGGCGGCAACGGGAACGACCTGATGTCCGGCGGCAAGGGCGACGACCAGCAGCACGGCGGGATGGGCAACGACCGCATCTTCGCCAACCTCGGCGTGGACGAGAGCTGGGGCGACGACGGCAACGACGACCTCTGGGCCATGGCCCGCGGCGACGTCCAGGGTCCGAACGACACGACCGGCGACACCCTCCACGGCGGCAACGGGAACGACACGTTCCACGTCCGCGACGGCGAGGCCGACAACATCGACTGCGGCGACGGCAACGACAGGGTCATTGCCGACTTCGCGGACGTGATCATGGACGCCACCCCGACCAACCCGAACGGCTCCTGCGAGCAGGTCATTCGGAAGGCCCCGAAGACCGGCGAGGACCGCGCGGAGAACAAGTACCAAAGTCCTCGGGAGGACAAGAGGACCCACTAGGACCGGCTAACTGCCTGGCCGGCCTTACCTCCTGGGCCAGAAAGACCCCGTGTCGGGCGGGGTCTTTCTATTAACTAGAGCCAGAGCGAAGCGGTTACGCGAGGCCGGAGGCCGAGCTTCCGATCGGTACCGCGGGGCAGGATGCCCCGCGGAGCACTACCAAGCGCCCTTCGCCTTGATGACCGCGGGGATCGTCTTCAGCAGGATCGTGAGATCGAGGAAGACGGACCAGTTCTCGAGATACATGAAGTCGAGCCGCACCAGCTCGTCGAAGTCGAGCTCCGAGCGGCCCGACACCTGCCACAGACCGGTGATCCCGGGCAGCACGAGGTAGCGCTTGCGGTGCCAGTCCGCGAGCCGCTCGTAGTCGCGCTCGGGCAGCGGCCGCGGGCCGACCAGGGACATCTCGCCGCGGAGCACGTTGAAGAGCTGCGGCAGCTCGTCGATCGACCAGCGGCGCAGGAAGCCGCCGATCGGCGTCACGCGCGGGTCGCTCTTGATCTTGAAGATCGCGCCGCCCGCCTCGTTGCGCGGCTCGAGCTCGGCCTGGCGCTCCTCGGCGTCCGCGAACATCGTGCGGAACTTCAGGCAGGGGAACGGCGCGCCGCCGATCCCGGGCCGCATCGAGCGGTACAGCACCGGCCCGCGCGAGGTGAGCTTGATCGCCAGCGCGCTGAGCAGCATCACCGGCGACATCAGCACGCCCAGCAGCACCGAGCCGACGAGGTCGAACGTGCGCTTGATCAGCCAGTCGGCGCCCTCGAACACCGGCGGCTTGAGCTCGAACAGCGGCAGCGTCTGGCCGGGCACGAACTCGACGCGGTCCATGAGGATCTCCATCGTCGACGGCGCCACCCGCACGCGCACGCCGTGGCGATGGCAGCGGTCCACGAGCTCGACGGCCTCGTTCTGCGGGAAGTCCGGGTCGGCGATCAGCACCTCGTCGATCGAGCCGAGGTAGCGGTCGAGCTGGTCGAGCGGACCGAGGTCCTTCAGCCCGTTCCCCTGCAGCGGGGTGAGCGAGACGAAGCCCACGGCGTCGACCTCGGGATGCTTGCCACCACCGAGTGCGGCCGCAACCTCCTGGATGTGCGGACCCGAGCCGACGAGCACGGCGCGGCGCCGGTAGCCGGCGGCGCGCAGCATCGCCCCGCTGACCTCCTCGAACACCCAGCGGAAGGCCGACACGTAGATCAGCGCGAAGATCAGCGAGCCGTAGAAGATGTAGAAGGAGCTGAACTTGTGGCCCTCCACGAGGCCGTAGATCAGCAGCACGACCATCACCTGGAAGAGCGAACCCACCACGCGTGCAAAACCCGGGCGGCTGGCGCGCGGCCCGTAGAGCCCCGAGCGGGCGAAGAGCAGGATCGTGACGAGGCACGCGAGCGGCGCCACGTCCATCGCCTGGTGGTAGGAGAGCACGAGGTCCGACTTGCCGCGGACCGCCGCCTTCAGCTCGAGCGCCGTCCAGATCGCGAAGAACACGCCCAGGATGTCGAGCGTGACCAGCGTGGCGCCGCGGAGCAGCGCGCGGCCGGCCTCGAGGCGAAGGAGCAGAGGCTTGCGAGCTCGGACGTCGCGAGGTGGCAGCTCCGCCGGAGCCGCTCTCTTGACCTCTTGAAGCTCGCGCACTAGCCCACTGGCCATTCTCGCCCTGCCATAGGAAACCGTTCCGGCGGAGAAACGTATCGGTGCGTACGCAGCCGCTCGCGCGCTGCAACGCCATGCGCACGCTCCCCGAGTAGGGACTCTAGCGGTGGGATCGGCCCGGTGCGCAATGGTTATCCCACCTGAATGAGGTATGGCAGGGGGGCGAAACCGGCCGCATTCTGGACTTCCGCAGGGGAATGCAGGAAGCAGCGATACAGACAGCCGCGCTCGATCTCTTGGAGCGTCACGGTGCCCAGATCATGGGTACGGCCAAGCGCTACTCGCTCAGCGCCGAGGATGCCGAGGACGCGTTCCAGCGCGGCCTCGAGATTCTCCTGACGAAGGCGCCCTCCACGGACGAGGACGATCTCGTGCCGTGGCTCAAGACCGTGGTGAAGCACGAGGCGTTCGCCATCCGCAAGCAGCGGCAGCGCACCGAACTGGCGGGCGACCGCGAGCTGCGCGCCGGAATGGCGCCCGCGGCGCACACGCAGGCCGAGCGGCAGGAGCGGCTCCGCGTCGGCGCCGAGGCCATCAGCCGGCTGAAGCCGCAGGAGGTCCGCTGCCTCCTGCTGCGCGCCGAGGGCTACTCGTACAAGCAGATCTGCGAGGAGACCGGCTGGACCTACACGAAGGTCAACCGCTGCCTGGCGGAGGGCCGCAAGGCGTTCCTCGAGCGTGTGGCGGGCATCGAGGCGGGCGCCGAGTGTGATCGCCTGGCGCCGCTCCTGTCGCGGCTCGCCGACGGCGAGGCCAGCGCCGAGGACATGACCGCCCTGCGCCCGCACATGCGCACCTGCCTGTCCTGCCGGGCGGCGCTGCGCGAGTACCGCGGCGCCCCCTCGCGGGTGGCCGCGCTCCTGCCCGTGCTGGCGGCGCCGCACCTGCTCGGCCGATTGCTGCACCGGCTGCAGGTGCTGTTCCTTCGCGCCCACGACTCGGTGGCGCATGCGGCCGACGTCGTCAGCGTCCAGAAGATGGCCGCCGCAGCCGCCGCCACCGCGGCGCTAGCGGGCGGCGGCGTGGCGACCGTGGCGTCGCTACCCGCGAGCCATCCCAAACATTCAGCGCACGCGAGTCGCCCTGCGCAGCGCCGCGATGCGGGCGTGCGCGTGGCGGTGAAGCGTTCTGCGCAACCACCCGCGGCCACCCGGCACAAGGTCAACCCGGCTCGATCCACAGCCGACCGCCGTCCCGCTGTGCTCGTCGCGCAGCAGGAGTTCGCGCCTTCGCCGACGCGGGTCGCGCCCACGCGAGCGCCTCAGCCCAAGCCTGCGAAGGCCACGGGCGATGGCGAGTTCGGGCCCTAGTACGGACCTAAGGCACACGCTGAGCCGCGCCGGCTTGGGGTGCGCGATGTCCCCATTGGGGCGTCTATCGCCTGCTTGACTTAGCTCGTTTCCCGCCGTTAGTGTCGCGGCGTGATTCGTCAAAGAATCCTCACCATTGTCTCGGTGCTCGCAGCGCTCCTCGTGTCCGCTCCAGCAACGCTCGCGGCGTTCCCTGGCAGGAACGGCATGATCGCCTTCAGCAGGACGAAGGGCGCGTCACACCTGTTTGACATCTGGGTCATGGATCCGAGCACGGGCAAGGAGGTGGACGTCACGAACACGCCGGCGATCGCCGAGGCCCAGGTCGCTTTTGCGCCGGACGGCCGCACGATCGCCTTCGCGTGGGGATCGACACCGTATGACCCCACTACATTCGTCGGCGCGGGTATCGGTGTGATCCAGTCAAACGGCGCCGGGAGGAAGCAGGTCGTGACTGCGGGCGCCGGTCAGTCAACGGACGAGCCCGCCTGGACGGCCGACGGAAAGACGATCCTGTTCCGGCGCACAGATGGGGACGGCAGCTCGAGCGTCTGGGCGGTCGATGCAGCCAGCGGAGCCCAGCGGCAGCTCACGGTCGGGCCCACCGACAGCTCCCCCCTAGGCTCGCCCGACGGCCGGCGGATCGCATACTTCCACCAGGTTCCCTTCGTCTATCCCGCGCCTAACCCCCCGAGCCAAGAACTGATCGCTGACGCAAACGGCGCCAATCCTGTGGCCGCGGGCCCGAACAAGATCAGCGACTGGTCTCCGGACGGCCTGCGCTTCGCCTATTTCTTCGACTCCGGCTATCTGCACAGCATCTCGACGAGCGCCATCGACGGCAGCGATGCGCACCAGCTCGCGGACCTGTCAGGAAGAGACGACGACCCTGCGTTTTCACCAGATGGTCAATTGGTGGTCTGGAGAAACAAAGGTACCGGCGACCTCTGGACCATCGCCTCAGGCGGCGGGCAGCCTCGTAATCTCACCCATCAGACCGGAGACGAGTTTGACCCATCGTGGGGCTCAGCGGCGGCGGCGGACACCACCCCGCCGGCAGGGAAGCTGACTGGCAAGAGCCGCCAGAAGCTCGCCAATGTCGTGACGGTCACCGTGGGCTGCGACGAGGTCTGCACCGCGAGGGCCAGTGGGACCGTGACCTTGAAGAAGCCATCGCAGTCCTACAGGCTGCCGGGCGCGTCGCCGCAGCCGGTCGCCGCCGGAGGCACAACCGCGCTGAGTCTGCGCGTCCCCAACAAGACCGGCTCTGCGCTAAGGAAAGCTCTGAAGCACCATCGCAAGGCCCAAGCTCGGCTGAAGATCGTGGTGACGGACATCGCGGGGAACGCCAGGGCTCTCGCGCGCACGCTGACGCTCCGGCTGTAATCGCCAGACCGCCCACCTGCGACCGCCACTCGACCGCGCCTCTGGTCAGCTCGCGGCCGACCGTCAGCCGGCGCGGACCTTGCTGGTCGTCTCGCTGAAGCCGTGACAACCGCAAGGACTACAGCGTTGGACGAGAAGCCAGTCGCGCCTGAGGCGGCGACCGCGCAGAAGGTGGCCGCAGTGGCGGCGGTGACGGCGGCGGTAGCAGGTGGCGGGGTGGCGACCGTGGAGAAACTGGACCGGCATGCGCCGCCACCGCGGAAGCCGGCGGTCACGCATGTGCGGCGGCACGTCGTGGCGAAGCCGAAGGCGCGGCTGAAGCCGCTGCCGGAGCCCGCGCGCACGGTGGCCGCGCACGTGACGACCGCCCCGTGAAGGCGCCGGCCGTGAAGCGCACGACGGCCACGACAACGCAGCACGAGTTCGAGCCCTCGCCCGCGCACACGCCGGCGCCCAGGCCGGCACGCGCCGCGGGCAGCGGCGAGTTCGGCCCCTATCGCAGCAACTGGTCGACCAGCGTGTCGCCGAGCCAGCGCTCGTACTGCTGCGGGGTCCAGCCGCGCTGGCGGACGAGCAGCTCCCACACATCGGGATGGTTCAGCGTCCACAGCAGGTCGGCGCCGCGGGTCACTCCCAGCCCGGGGCGCAGCGCCTTCAGCTTGTGCAGCCGCTCCACGACGGCACGCTGGTTGTCGTAGAACTCGGTCCCGATCCGGTCCCATAGCGCGCCCACGTCGGGATCGGAGTGCGCGGCGTTCCGGATCACCGCCAGTACCCCGCCGGCCCGCTCCTTCACCAGCCGTGCGTTGTGCGCGCCGAGACGCACGGCGCGCTCGGGATCGGTCTCGGCCAGCACCTCGCGATACCAGGCCCGCTGGGGTATGGGGATGTCGGCCTCGTCGCCGCGCAACAGCAGGTTCCAGAGCGCGCGCAGGACCCCGCTCTTCGTCTCGAAGGCGACATACACCGTCTTGAGCGCCACGCCCGCCTCGGCGGCGATCGCCGACATCGGCGTGGCCGCATAGCCCTGCTCCTCGAACAGCCGCTGGGCGGCGTCCAGGATCTGCCGCCGCGTGGCGGCCGCCTGCTCGCGGCGGCGCGGCGATTCGTAGCGGCGCTTGACTCCCCCGGCCATTTGACTACTATGACACAGAATTCATTACTCTAGACGTGTATCTAATTGCTTCAAGAGGAGATTTGAGATGGAAGCCAAGACTCTCAGTGAGCGGGACCAGATGCGGAGAGGGCTGCACGCGATGTGGTCGTCGGTCGCCGGCGGCTGGGCCGAGCACGCCGACTACGCGGACGCCCGCGCCGCGGCGACCACCGCGCGCATGCTGGAGCTCGCAGCGCTTCAACCGGGCGAGCGCGTGCTCGAGCTCGCATGCGGACCCGGGGGCTTGGGCCTGGCCGCCGCCGAACGTGTCGGGCCGAACGGAGAGGTGGTGCTTTCCGACGTCGCGCCCGAGATGACCGCGATCGCCGCGGAGCGGGCAGCGGCGGCGGGCGTCGGGAACGTCAGCACCGCGGTGCTCGACCTCGAGGACATCGACCAGCCGGACGGCCTCTACGACGCGGTGCTGATCCGCGAGGGCTTCATGTTCGCCCTGGATCCAGCACAAGCGGCGCGAGAGCTCGCCCGCGTGCTGCGCCCCGGCGGACGCGCCGTCCTCGCCGTTTGGGGGCCGCGTGAGCGCAACCCCTGGCTCGGGCTGGTCTTCGACGCCGTGAGCGCCCAGACCGGCGCGGTGATCCCGCCTCCCGGCGTTCCCGGCCCGTTCGCACAGAGCGACGCGCACCGACTCCACAGCCTGCTGTCGGAAGCCGGCTTCGAGCACGTGAGCGTCAGCGAGCACCCTGTGCCGCTGCGAACGCGCACGTTCGACGAGTGGTGGTCGCGCACGACCGCGCTTGCCGGACCCATGGCGAAGATCCTGGCCGCGATGCCGGCCGAGGCCGTCGACGGAATCCGCGACCGCCTCGTGGAGACCACCCGCCCCTACACGACCTCACACGGCCTGGAGCTCCCAGGCGTGTCGCTGATCGCGGCGGCGTCGCTCCGCTAAGTCTGCGGACGATCCGCCGGCGGGCTGCGGCTGCCTACGGATTTGCGCCCGCCGGAGGGCAATTAGCGTCAACTACGCCAACTGAACCAGGAGAAACCGATGACGCTCCCCAAGGAGTACAAAGACCTCTCGCTCGCCCCCGTGGCGGCGGCCATCGACTTCAACCTGCAGCGGCTGCGCGATCGGACGCCCGAGGAGATCTACTACGAGGTCTCGCTCGAGCTCAACCGCCCGCACATCGCCGATGACCCGAAGGAGCGCGCTGAGTGTGTGCTCGCGGTCGCGCTGCGCGATGTCGAACTGCACGGCTGGACGGCCACGATCTCGGAGGACAACGCGCGCCTGCACCTGTCCGGCGGCTCAGTGGCCATCGATCTCGGTCTCAGCGCGACGCTCCTCCGCTACATCGCCGACGGCGCCGTGAAGGCCGCTCCGCCAGCTTTCACAACGGCCGGTTAGCACTACTGCCCCAGCGAGTCCGCCGGTTTACGCTGAGCCGCGGACTCGATGGTCAAAGGCGGCATCAGACTGGCATTGACGGTGGCGGGCTTCTTCGCCGCGGCGTCGCCCGCGCTCGCGACGACCATCTATTCGTCACCCACGAGCAACCGCTCCACTCAGCCGTGCGCTTCGGACACTCCCTGCCGGCTCGACTACGCGATCGCCGTGGCCGGCAGCGGTGACGACGTCTCGCTGGCTCCGGGCAAGTACTACGAGACGGGCACCACTCCGTGGCCCGGACTCCCGCCCATAACCAGCGGCGTGACCCTGCACGGCTCCGACGACGGCGACCTGCCGGTGCTGTTCGGCCACGTGTTCGTGAACGCCCACGCGTTCCTGGACGTGCAGAACGGCGGCGCGGTCAGGGACGTCGAGCTGCGCTCGGACACCGAGCCGGCGGCAGGCAACTTCTACGGCTACACGCTCGCGATGGGCCCGACCGCCACCGCCGACCGCGTGATCTCCCGCTCCACCGGCACCCCGGGCGTGTCGATGACCGCCTGCTCGATCCTGGGTGGCACGCTCACCAACAGCGTCTGCCAGGGCAGCGGGCCCGGCAGCGTCAATGCGGTGGGAGCGAACTCGAATCAGAGCACCACCTACACACTGCGCAACGTCACCGCCTACACCACCTCCGGCATCGGGATCTCGTTCGGCACCTTCAACCAGAACGTGACGCTGAACGCGCGCAACGTGATCGCGCACGGGTCGACGTACGACATCAACGTGGTGGCCAACGATCCGGCCGGCGTCGCGACGGCGAACCTCCAGTACTCGAACTGGCTCACCGCCAACACCAGCGGCGGCGGCACGCACACGATCGTCCCGGGTCCCGGCAATCAGACCGCCGCGCCGGCATTCGTGAACGCCGGGGCCGGCGACTTCCGCCAGGTGACCGGATCGCCGACCATCGACGGGGGCCTGACCGATCCCGGCAACGGCACGCTGGCACTCGGCGGCCTGCAGCGCACGCTGGGCCTGCGCACCGACATCGGCGCCTACGAGCACGTGCCCGCCCCGGCGGCCACCACCGCGGCGGCGACCAACGTCACCGACGGCGCGGCAAAGCTGAACGGCACCGTTGCTCCCGACGGCGTGGCCGCCACCGCCCGCTTCGACTACGGGACCACGACGGCGTACGGGCGGACGGCGAACGCGACCGGCGTGAGCGCCGCCCAGGGAACCGTGCCGGTCAGCGCGAACCTATCCGGCCTCGCGCCCGACACGACCTACCACTACCGGCTGGCGATCACCGCCGGCAACGTGACGAGCCGCGGCCAGGACCGGACCTTCCACACGCTCGCCATTCCCACCGGGCCGCAGGTCACGCCCACGGTCGTCTCCGCGGTCACGATCGGCAGCCGCTGGCGCCTCGGCAGGAAGCTCCCGATCGTGAGCCGCAAGCGGCGCCCACCGGTCGGGACGAACATCGTCTTCACGCTCAGCAGGGGCTCGCGCGTGGACCTCAGCTTCAGCCAGCGCGTGAAGAGTCGCTGCAAGCACAACAGGAAGCGCCGCTGCTCGCGACTGGTCTCGCGCGGCAGGTTCTCGCTCGCCGGCTACGCCGGACGCAACAGAGTGCACTTCGAGGGCCGCATCTCCGCCGGCCGCAGGCTCAAGCCCGGCCGCTTCGTGCTCACGGTCACGCCGGCGGGCACGAACAGCTCGAAGACCGCGAGCTTCACGATCGTGCCCTGAATAAGCTGGGCCCCGTGCGGGCCCGTCACGTCCAGGCGCTCGCGGCCCTCACGGTGCTCGCTGCCATCCTGCGCTTCTCCACGCTCAGCGTGCAGAGCTACTGGTTCGACGAGGCGGTCACCGTCGGGCTCGTCAAGTCGGGCTTCGGCCCCATGCTGTCGAGCATCGGCGGCAGCGAGTCGACCCCGCCGCTCTACTACATCCTCGCCTGGGCCTGGTCGCACGTGTTCGGGACGAGCGAGGCGGGGCTGCGCTCGCTGTCGGCGCTCGCCGGCACGGCGTTCGTCCCGGTCGCCTACGCGGTCGCGGCCACGCTGGCGTCGCGCCGCGTGGCGTTCACGATCGCGGCGCTCGCCACGGTCAACCCGCTGCTGATCTGGTACTCGCAGGAGGCGCGCTCCTACGCGCTGCTCGCGCTGCTGTCGGCGGCATCGCTCCTGCTATTTGCACGCATGCTCCAGCGCCCGGACGGTCGCATGCTGGTGGCCTGGACGCTCGTGTCCGCGCTCGCGCTCGCCACCCACTACTTCGCCGGCTTCCTGATCCTGCCGCAGGCGATCTGGCTGATCGCACGCTGGCCGAGCCGGCGGCAGCCGCTGCTGGCGGCGGCGGCGCTCGTGATGGTGGCCGGCGCCCTGGTCCCGCTGCTCACGGAGCAGCGCAACCGGGAGCTCACGTCGTTCATCACCGCGCAGTCGCTCCTCGGGCGCCTCCTGCGCGTCCCCAAGCAGTTCCTGATCGGCTACGACGCGCCCCACGACACCGCGCTCGCCATCGCGGCGGCCTGCCTCGCCGCGGTCGGGCTGCTGCTGGCGTACACGCGGGCGGTCGAGCGCGAGCGCCGGGCGGCTCGCATCTGCATCGTCGTCGCGGCCGCCGGGGTGGGGATCCCGCTGCTACTGGCGCTGCTCGGCGCCGACTACCTCGACACCCGCAACGTGCTCGGCGCCTGGCTGCCCGCCCTGCTCGTCCCGGTAATCGGATTCGGGGCGCGCAACACGGGCCGCAGCGGCCTGCTCGCGGCGGCGGGGCTCGGGGCGATCATGCTGTTCGTGTCGATCGCGGTGTGGACGAACCCGCACTACCAGCGCGACGACAACAGGGGCCTCGCGCACGCGCTCGGGCTGGCCACGGTGCCGCGGGCGATCGTCTCGACGCCGGCGTTCGCCCCCACGGCGCTCGGCGTCTACATGAAGCAGCCGCTCGTGGTGCCGACGCAGCAGGGCCTGGTGGTGCGCGAGGTGGACCTGGTGGGGCTGCCCATCCGCAGCGCCGGACTGACGCAGGCTCAGAAGCCACCGCGCACCGTGCCTCCCCCGCCGGCGCCGGGCATGCAGCTCGTGGAGCGGCGCTTTGCGAAGACCTACAGCCTGGTGCGCTACCGCTCGCCCACGCCCGTGGGCGTGTCGGTCGCGAGCCTGCTGGGCGAGAAGCTCGACCCGCGCGTTCCCTCCGTGGTCTACCAGCGCTAGCGCTTGCGCAGCACGTGAGTGTCGCCCACGCGGCGGGTGACCCTCTGGGTGTCGAGGTGCTCCAGCAGCGCCTGGGCGTACTTGCGCGATGTGCCGAGCGCGTCGCGGACGGAGGCGATGGTGGCCTCGCCGTCGCGCTCGCAGATCGCGATCACGCGCTCCTCCAACTCGGCCAGCGGCTCGGGGTGGAAGTGGAGGTTCCGCCCGACCCGCACGGCCTGCCCCGCGGCCACGAGGCGCCGCAGCCGCTCGGCGGTCTCCCGAGCCGAGAGCCCGGTCTCCTCGGCCAGCTCGTTGTCGGTGCGCGGGGTGCGCCCGTCGGCTCGCAGGAGCGCGGCCATCCGCAGCGCCGCCTCGTCGAGCGGCTCGGGCTCCGGCGACGCCGGCTCGGGCGCCGCCGGCTCAACCGCGGGCTCCTCCACCCGGCTGTGCTTACGCGGGTGCGGGTCGACCACCACGCCGCCGCCGATCGTGTCGGGCGGGGCGAGCTGGCGCAGAATCAGGCGATCCCCCGCCGCCGGCACGAGTGGCGCCTCGAGCCGGAGTTGCGCGAGCCCCGTGACGAGCTCCTCGTCCTCCAGCGGCACCACGCGCGCCGGCGCCTCGCGCGTGCCGTGGTGCACGTGCACGCGGGCGCCGCGGCGGAGCGGCCGCGCGCCAGGCTCGAGCGTGATCGCGGCGTCGACCAGGTACGTGGGCGCCAGGTCGGCCGCCGGAGTGCTGATCACATCGCCGCGGCCCAGCTCGCGCCAGCCGATGCCCACCAGGTTCAGCGCCACGCGCTGTCCCGCCTCGGCCCGCTCAACCGGCTGGTCGTGGACCTGCGCGGACCGCACCCGCGCCACGAGCTCGCGCGGCAGCACCCGCACGGTGTCGCCCTGCCCGATCGAGCCGGACCACAGCGTGCCGGTCACCACTGTGCCGATCCCGCGCAGCGTGAACGAGCGATCGAGGTGCAGGCGCGCGGCGCCGTCCGCCGAGGCACGGCCCGACAGCCCGGTCGCCGCACGGTCGAGCGCGGCACGCAGCTCGCCCAGCCCCGTGCCGGCCAGCGCCGAGACGGGAACGATCTCCACGCCGGGCACCAGCTCCCTCACCTCCTCGGCCGCCAGCTCCGGCTCGCCGAGGTCGGCCTTCGTGATCGCCACCACCCCGGTGTCCACCCCCAGCCCGTGCAGCACCGCCAGGTGCTCGCGGGTCTGCGGCATCACGCCGTCGTCGGCCGCCACGCAGAGCAGGTAGAGGTCTATCCCCGAGGCGCCGGCGACCATCGTGCGTACGAAGCGCTCGTGACCCGGCACGTCCACGACCGACAACTGCCGGCCGCTCGGCATTGTTAAGGGTGCGTAGCCCAGCTCGATCGAGATGCCCCTCGACCGCTCTTCCGGCAGACGATCGGTGTTCTTACCCGTCAGAGCGTTGACCAGGGCTGTCTTGCCGTGGTCGATGTGACCGGCGGTGCCAAGCGTGAGCGGCGTGAAGCTGGGCCGAGGCGTGGCCATCGGGAGGATGTGCTACCGGAGTGCAGCGAGCACGCCGCTCACCACCGCCGACGCTTCCTCGTCGTCGAGCGTGCGGGGGTCGAGCAGGAGCCAGCCCTGCCGCGCGCGGCCCACGATCGGCGTCTCCGCCTCGCGCAGGCGCCGCGCCAGCTCATCCAGGCCGGCCGCGCCGGGATCGACCGCGCAGACGGGGCCGCTCAGCTCGAGCAGCGGCAGCGCGCCGCCGCCCACCTTCGCGGACGCCGTGATCACCTGGGCGTCGATGCCCTGAGCGGTGAGGCCGCCGCAGATCAGCTCGGCGCGGGCACGGAGCTCGGCCTCGCCGGCCGTGAGCATCCGCAGCACGGGGATCTCCCGCAGCGCGCCGGCCGGGTCGCGGTAGAGCTTCAGCGTGGCCTCGAGCGCGCCGAGCGACAGCTTGTCGATCCGCAGGGCGCGCGCCAGCGGGTGCTTGCGGCAGCGCTCGATCGCGTCGCGCGTGCCCACCATCAGCCCCGCCTGGGGCCCGCCGAGCAGCTTGTCACCCGAGAAGCAGACCACCGCGCAGCCGGCGGCCACCGAGCGGCGCACCGGCGGCTCGTCGCTCAGCTCGGGTACCCGCTCGGCGAGGGCGCCGGACCCCACGTCGTCGATCACCGGCACGCCGAGGCCGCACAGCTCCTCGATCTCGACCTCCTCCACGAAGCCGACCGTGCGGAAGTTCGACTGGTGCGCCCGCAGGATCGCGCCGGTGTCGGGACCGAGAGCGCGCTCGTAGTCGCCGAGGCGGGTGCGGTTCGTCGTGCCCACCTCCACGAGCCGCGCGCCGGACTGCGCCACCACGTCGGGAACGCGGAACGAGCCGCCGATCTCCACGAGCTGGCCCCGCGAGACCACCAGGTCGCGCCCCGCCGCCAGCGCCGCGGCGGCCAGCAGCACCGCGGCCGCGCAGTTGTTCACAACGATCGCGGCCTCGGCGCCGGTCAGCTCGCGCAGCAGCGCCTCCACGTGCACCTGGCGCGAGCCGCGCTCGCCCGCCTCCAGGTCGTACTCGAGGTTCGAGTAGCCGCGGCCCGCGGCGGCAGCCGCCTCCACGGCGGAGTCCGCCAGCGGCGCCCGGCCGAGGTTGGTGTGCACGATCACGCCGGTGGCGTTCAGCACGCGCCGCAGGCTCGGCCGCGCGCCCTCCGCCAGCCGCGCTCGCGCGTCGGCCTCCAGCTCCTCGATGGAGGCGCCGCCGGCATCACCGCCGGCCAGCGCCACCCGCCGCGCCTCGATCGCGCGGCGCGCGGCGTCCACCGCCAGCGCGTGCGGCACGTCACCCAGCCGCTGCAGCAGCTCATCCACGGAGGGGAGAGCGCGCAGCAGCAGGTTCAGCTCATGGTCGCGTTCCCTCGACCCAGCGTCCCTCGCCACCCTCGATCTCCTTCTTCCAGATCGGCGCCTCGGCCTTGAGGCGATCGATGATCTCGCGCGCGCCGGCAAACGCCTCGCCCCGGTGCGGGGCGGACACCGCCACGGTCACGCTCGGCTCCGACAGCGGCACGTCGCCCACCCGGTGCTCCGCGGCGGCGGCACAGAGGCCGTGCTTCTCCACAGCCTCGGCCACGATCGCCGCCATCTTCTGCTCGGCCATCTCCACGTAGGCCTCGTACTCGAGCCGCTCGACCTCGCGGGTCACGCCCTGGAAGGTCACCACCGCGCCGGCGCGCGGATCGCGCACGCGCTCCACCAGCGGGTCGAGCGACAGCGGCTCGTCGGTCACGCGGACGTCTACGCGAGACCGGAGGTCGAGCTCGCCATCAGAGCGCGTGCCCGGCTGCCCCGCGGTCGAATCCGCCGCCTCGCCGCCGCTCACCGGCGGCACCAGCGCCAGCTCGTCGCCGGCGTCGAGCACCTGGTCCTCGGCGGCGTACTCGCGATTGACCGCCATCACGAGCGGCAGCCCCTCGGCGATGTCGCTCAGCTCGGCCAGCGCGTCGCTCACGCGCGCGCCCTCGGGGAGCTCGAGCGTCACCTCGCTGGCACCCGCACGCTCGCGCAGCATCGCGAACAGGCGAACCGTCACCTCCATGAGGGCCATGCTAGTGCCGCGAGCCTAGGGGGTGAGCGCCCTGACCAGCTCGGCGGCCGGGCGGATGTCGGCGATGGCCCCCACGCCCGCGCCGGCATAGAGCGGCCCCGAGTCGACCAGATTGGCCGGCCCGTCGTCCGTCGGCGGCTGCGGGCCGAGGAACGGCTGGCCCGGACGCTGCGACGCGGTGGCCCGGGCCTGCAGCCCCGCCGGAATCCTGTGTATGAGCGGAGTGGCCAGCCGGTTCGCCGTCCGGATCCAACCCGGTCCGCGCGCGTCGCCTCGAAGCCAGCGGCGGGTGGCGGCGTTGGGAATCACGCGGTGCGGCGCCTCGGGCCAGCCGAGCCCGAACAGCTCGGTGAGGACCGTCTCGCCGGCCTCGACGCAGCGACGCTTGTAGTCGGCGTGCGCGTGGCACTCGTCGCTGACCAGGAAGCGCGTGCCCACGACAGCCGCCGCCGCGCCGGCGTCGAGCACCGCCCTCACCCCGCCGCTGTCGACGATGGCCCCGGCGGCCAGCACCGGAATGCTCACCGCGGCGCGCGTACGCTCGAGCAGCTCGAACAGGGGCGTGGTCCCGACCACGTGGCCGCCCGCCTCCACGCCCTGAGCGATCACCGCATCCGCACCGGCGGCGGCCGCCGCCTTGGCCTCCTCCACCGAGCCGCACTGATGGACCCAGGTGGTCGCGGCCAGCCTGCGCGGCGGGCCCCAGAAGGTGACGATCGCGTCGGCGGCGCCTGCTGCTTCCGCGTCGCCGGGGCGCAGGAAGGGCAGCAGCAGGTTGACGGCGACCGGCCTGCCCGTGAGCTTGCGAGCCGCGGCGAGCTCCGCCGCGATGGGCGCCCGCACACCCGCGATCGTGCCGAGGCCGCCGGCCTCGGACACCGCCGCCGCCAGCTCGTGCCGCGCGACGCCGCCCATTCCCGCCTGGACGACCGGCGTGTCGAGTCTCTGGAAGTCGATCGCCATCGCGCGCGACAGCGTAAGCGCTAGCGTGACCGAGCATGCAGGTGGAGGCTTCCCGCGCGTCCGTGTTCGATCGCGTCCCGGCGCCGGGGCTGGTGATCGCCGGAATCGCCTCGGTCCAGATCGGCGCAGCCTTCGCCACCAAGCTGTTCGACGACCTCGGCCCGGCGGGCACCGTGCTGCTGCGCGTCGCCTTCGCGGCCCTGATCCTGCTCGCGATCTCGCGGCCGCGCTGGCGCTCGTACTCCGCGAGCGAGCTGCGGCTCGCCGCCCTGTTCGGGCTCACGCTCGCGTTCATGAACCTGAGCTTCTACAAGGCGCTCGACCACATTCACCTCGGCATCGCGGTGACGATCGAGTTCCTCGGCCCCCTGGCGGTCGTGCTCGCGGGCACGCGCACTCGGCTCGACCTGCTGTGGGCGGTGCTGGCGGCGGCCGGGGTGGTGCTGCTCGGCGGGGTGAGCGGGGCGAACGCCACGGGCGTGTTCTTCGCGGCGCTGGCCGGCGCCTTCTGGGCGCTCTACATCCTCGTGAACGCGCGTGTGGGCCGGGCGTTCTCGGGCGGCGACGGGCTGGCCATGGCGATGACGATCGGCGTGATCCCGCTGATCCCGTTCGGCATTGCCGACGGCGGCTCCAACCTCCTCGACCCGAGCCTCCTGGCCGTGGGCCTGGCGGTGGCAGTGCTGAGCTCCGTGATCCCCTACTCGGTCGAGGTGGAGGCCCTGAGGCGCCTCAAGCCCAGCGTGTTCGGCATCCTCATGAGCCTCGAGCCCGCGATGGCCGCGCTCGCCGGCTTCATAGTGCTCAGCCAGGACCTGAGCGCGCTCGACGTGGTGGCGATGGGCCTGGTGATCACGGCAAGCATCGGCGCGACGCGCCGCACGCAAGGCCCCGAGCCCGTCGACTAGGAGACCTCGGCGACCCTGCCGGTCTTGACGTCGTAGACGAAGCCCCGGATCGAGACCTCGTCGGGGACCAGCGGTGAGTCCTTCAGGAACCGCACGTCGTCGCGGACGCTCTGCTCGAGGTCGGAGAAGGGGAGGAAGTCGATCTCCCGCGCCTCGTCGCCCAGCTTCTCGTAGAGATCCTCGTTCTTGAAGCCGAGCATTCCGCACTCGGTGTGGTGGAGGATCACCACCTCCTGGGTACCCAGGAGCTGCTGCGAGATCACGAGCGAGCGCAGCGCGTCCTTCGCGAGACCGCCTGCGTTGCGGATCACGTGGGCGTCGCCCTCCGCGAGACCCAGCGCCTTCGTGGGGATCAGCCGGGCGTCCATGCAGGCCACCACCGCGACCCTCTTTCCGGGCGGGACCGGCAGGTCCCCCTTGTCGAAGCTCGCTGCGTAGCTCTCATTCGCCCTGATCAGCTCGTCCGTCACCGACATTCGACTCCCTTCCATATCCTTCGATCAATGGCCACCAGGCCCGACAAGCCGACGATCGCGCCCATCGTGGGTCCCGACGACCCCCGCCGGTTCACGGACTCGGGCATCGAAATCAAGCAGCTCTACACCGAGGACGACGTCCCGAACGGCCTGCCGGAGCGCCTCGGTGACCCTGGTGAATACCCGTTCACGCGCGGCATTCACCCGGACATGTATCGCTCACGGCGGTGGACGATGCGCCAGTACGCGGGCTACGCCACCGCCCAGGAGACCAATCAGCGCTTCCACTACCTGATCGACCACGGCTCCACCGGCCTGTCGATGGCGTTCGACCTCCCCACCCAGCTCGGCCGCGACTCCGACGACCCGCTCTGCCTCGGCGAGGTCGGTCGCACCGGCGTGGCGATCGACTCGATCGACGACATGCGCCGCGTGTTCGACGGCATCCCGCTCGACCAGGTCTCCACGTCGATGACGATCAACGCTCCCGCCGCGGTTTTGCTGCTGCTCTACGAGCTCGTGGGCGAGGAGCAGGGCGTGCCGGCCGAGCAGCTTCGCGGCACCACCCAGAACGACATCCTCAAGGAGTACATCGCCCGCGGGAACTTCATCTACCCGCCCGAGCCGGCCATGCGGCTGACCACCGACCTGTTCGCCTACTGTCGCGAGCGGGTGCCGAAGTGGAACACGATCTCGATCTCCGGCTACCACATGCGCGAGAAGGGCTGCTCGGCGGTGCAGGAGGTGGGCTTCACCCTCGCCAACGGCATCGCCTACGTCCAGGCGGCGCTCGACGCCGGCCTGGCGGTCGACGACTTCGGCCCGCGCCTCGCCTTCTTCTTTAACGGCCACAACAACGTGTTCCAGGAGGTGGCGAAGTTCCGCGCCGCCCGGCGCATGTGGGCGCGCATCATGCGGGAGCGCTTCGGCGCCGAGAACCCCAAGTCCCAGACGATCCGCTTCCACACCCAGACGGGCGGCGTGACGCTGGCCGCGCAGCAGCCCGAGAACAACATCGTGCGCGTGGCGCTGCAGGGGTTCGCGGCGGTCTGCGGCGGCACCCAGTCGCTGCACACCAACGGCTTCGACGAGGCGCTGGCGCTCCCCACCGAGCGTTCCGCGCGCATCGCGCTGCGCACCCAGCAGATCCTGGCCCACGAGTCGGGCGCCACCGACACGGTCGACCCGTTCGCCGGGTCCTACTTCGTGGAGGCGCTCACCGACGAGATCGAGGAGCGCTCGCAGGAGCTGATCGACAAGGTGGAGGCGCTCGGCGGCTCCGTGCAGGCGATCCCGTTCATCCGCGGCGAGGTGGAGGAGTCGGCCTGGGGCTACGAGGAGCGCTACCGGATCAAGCAGGACATCGTGGTCGGCGTGAACGAGTACGTGACCGACACGATCGACGACGTTGAGATCCTCCGGGTCGATCCGCAGTCAGAGCGCGATCAGGTCGACCGGCTGGGGCAGTTCAAGGACGACCGCGACCAGGAGGCCGTGCAGCGGCGGCTCGAGGAGCTGCGCGAAGTGGCACGCGGCAGCGGCAACCTGCTCGAGCCCATTCGCGCCGCGCTGAAGGACCACGCCACGATCGGCGAGGTCTGCGGCGTCATGCGGGACGAGTTCGGGGAATACCAGGAAGCCTGATCGTCCAGGGGCCGTAGGCCACGCGCCGCGCGACCGCGCGAGCGTCGCGGCGGGACAGGACGAAGTAGAGGCCGGGCGCGTCGGGATGGGTGCGTGCCGCGTGCACGAGTGGCTCACCGCGCCGGTCGAGGACCCCGAGATGGCCCACGAGTGACCCGAGTCCGTTGCCTGACCCCGTCGCAAGGATCACCGCCGGGGCGCGGCGCTCGCCGCCGCTCGTGGTGACAACCCACTCCAGTGCGCCAAGCTCGATCTTCTTCACCTCACCCGCCGAGAGCACCGCCGTCTTCACACCGGCGCGCTGCAACATGGCGGCGGTGGCGAGCCCGGCGGGGCCGGCGCCGATCACGAGAGCGGACTCTTCCCCCATGTAACGAACGTAACCCCGCTCGGGGGGTCTCGCAATAGTCCAACCGGGCTGAAGGAATCGTCTCCGGCCGACAGAAAGCCGGGTCGATGCCGACCGTTGAGGTCTCTCGAACACTCGTGAAGTCCCCGCCCGAGCTGTGGGCGGAGCTCGAGGGCGATTGCCTCTCCACGGTCGTCGGCGAAGTGACCATCAGGCCCGTCGAGGCCGAGCGCGAGTTGGCCTGGGAGGCCGAAGGGGCCATTGGCACCGCACTGCTCGAGCCGGCCGGTTGGGGCACGAAGGTCACGTTGACGGCCGAGATCGAGGAGCAGGTGGCCGAAATCGGACTGTGGGCGCGGCTGCGCGGCCACAAGCCGGAGCCGTCCTCAGTGCTGCCCGACATGGAGAGCAAGCTCACCGAGCTCCTCGACAGCCTGGGCTCGGCGCACCGCAAGCCGTTCGTGCGCGACTCCTAGCGGTGGTGGCGCTTCTTGACCCGTAGCGTGATGCGGGTCTCGCGCTTCTGCTTGTTGCCGGCCTTGTCGTAGGCCGTCATGAGGAGCGTGTACGCGCCGGCCTTCAGCCGCGTGGCGGTGACCACGAAGTGCCCGCCGCCGATCGCCTTGGCGCGCAGCGTCTTGGTCTTCATCTTGGTGCAGCGGCCCGACTTGCGGGTGTGGCACCGCACCACGGTCCGCCAGCGCAGCTTCGCCGCCACCCGCGCGATGCCGGCGCTGGGCGTAGCGTCGGTCACCAGCACGTTCACCACGCAGCGGCCGCGAGTCGAGCAGCTCCGGCGCGCCACGGCCAGCGTGGGCTTCGACGTGTCGACCACCCGGGCCGGCGGGGTGGTGATCACCGGCGCGGCGCCGGTCACGTCGGGGCTGACGCCGAAGCCGTAGCCGCCCGGCCCCGAGGCCTTGACCACGCAGAAGACCTGGGTCCCCACGTCTCCGCCCTGGACCGCGTAGCTGCCCGAGGTGGTGGGGCCCGCGAGTAGCTGCGGCTGGGCCTGGGTGCCCATGTCCTTGAAGAACTCGTAGGCGAACCCCGTGGTGCTCGACCAGGCGCCCGGCTGGCAGGTCACCGTCTGCCCGGCGGCTGGGGTTCCGGAGATCGACGGCCCCACCGATTGCCGCGGCGCCGTGGGTGGATTGGACGTCACGAAGCCCTGCACGTCCGTGTTCGCCATGCGGTCGTAGATGCCGGGGAAGGAGGCCTGGGCGCAACCGGCTCCCGACTCCACGAGACCCGCCAGCACGTAGTTGGCCGGCGCGGTGCCGACCACCAGCGGGCCGCCGCTGTCCCCGTAGCAGGAGTCCTTGCCGCTATCGGCGGCGCAGATCATGCGCGGGCTGATCGGCAGGCCGATCTGCGCGTACCCGCTGCTGCAGGCGCTGTCGGCCCAGAACTTGATCCCCACCGAGCGCAGCTTGGTCGGATACGTCGGGTGCGGACTGCCGCTCACGGGCTCGGTGTTCATGTCGCCCCAGCCGCTCACGGTCGCGGGCTTGGTCGAGGCGGTCGATCCGCCAGGATCGTTCAGCCCGATCGGCGCGATCGGCGCGATCTTGACGGTGGTGCCGTCGGGCGCCGGAGGGCTCCCCGTCCACAGCGGCGCGGACAGAGTGATCAGCCCGACGTCGTAGTCGTTGTTCGACGGGTCGTAGCGCGGATCGAAGGACGCGGCCGCCGCGACGGTGTCCGTGCCGGTCGCCTCCAGATCGTTCGTTCCCGCGAGCACGTGAAGCTGTTCGGGCGGCGTGGCCTGGCCGCTCGACTCGTCGAACACGCAGTGGGCGGCGGTGGCGATCTGCGTTGCGTTCAGGATCACTCCGCCGCAGAAGAACCCGTTCTTCGGGGTCCCCCCGGCCTGGTTCCACAGCTCCACCTGGAACGGGAACTGCGTGATCGACGAGACCTGGCTACCGCCGACGATCGCGCCCGCGCTGGCAGGCACAAATGCCGCAAGGGCGGCGAAGGTTGCGAGCGCACGTTTCAACCCGACGAGGATCGCAGACCGAAGTGGGTTTTCGCGACACTCCAGGCGGGTTTGGGCTTTCCCTGGAGGTTCAGCAGGCCTTTCTTGCTGAAAGGTGGTGACGGTCGCGGATTGCCGCCGCTCCAGCCCGGTCGCACCGCGTAATCGCGCAGCAGCCAGACGATGGCGCCGCCCAGATACGGCGTGGCGTCCATGGCGCTGAGCTGCTGGTCGAGCCACTGTGCCTGGAACGCGTAGGTGCCCTTCACGCTCGCCGGTCCGGGACGATTCGCCTCGGCGCCGAACTCGGTCACGAACAGGGCCACGCCGGGGAGCTGGGCGCGCGTGGCGTCGAGCGCCGGCCGCACGTCGCTGATCGGGTCGTTCCCGTACCAGCCGACGTACTCGCTGATCCCGAGCGCATCGAGCTTGTCGTAGTAGGCGGGAAGCTTCCCGCCGGGCGTCACCGTCTGGTCGACGGCGAAGTAGCGCGTGGGGTCCAAACGCTTCGTCGCACCGCGTGCCCGGGTCAGGAACGCGGACTCCTGGGACCCGGGGCGCACGACCTCGTTCTCCACGCTCCAGGCCATCACGGAGGCGTGGTTGCGGTCGCGGAGGATCGTCTGCCGGAGCCGGCCGAGGATCACCCTGTTGAGCCGCGTCAGGTCACTGCCACGCAGTCGCCAGACAGGGATCTGCTCCCACATCACGATGCCCATGCGGTCGAACGCCTCGAGCAGCTCCGGGCTCGGCGGGTAGTGCTGGCGGGTGAAGTTCGCGCCGAGGGCATGCAGTTCGTCGGCGACGGTGCTGGGTTGCAGCAGGTCCTCGTGGAAGCTCGCGCCGCGCAGGCGCAGCGGCTGCCCGTTGAGCAGCGGCGTGCCATCCGGCGCCTTGCCCCACTGGCGGAAGCCGAAGTGGATCGTGGTCACCTGGCCGCCCGGCGCGGTGATCTTCATCGTGTACAGCGCGGGGCTGGACGGGCTCCAGAGCTGCGGGCTCGGCACCTCGAGGCTCGCACCGGTCGTCGGCAGCTCCGCCACGGGCACGGTCACGGTCTTGCCGAACCCGTTCGGGCCGCTGACGTCCAACCTGGCGTCGCCACCGGAGCCGCGCACCTGGGCCTTCACCGCGACGCGTGCGGGATCCCCGATCGTGGTGGTCACCTGCGGATCGCCCAGGTTCACGCGGTAGACCTTCCGCAGGTACACCTCGCGCAGGATCCCGCCGTAGTTCCACCAGCCCTGGCTGCGCCCGGCGGGCGGGATGTCGCCGCGCTCCTTGCGGCCGTCCACCCTCACGAGCAGCTCGTTGGACCCCCGCCGGATGCCGGTCGCCGGCAGCTCGAACGGCAGGTAGGCGCCCACGTGGCTGCCGATCTTGCGCCCGTTCAGCCACACGTCCGCGCGCACGTTCACGGACTCGAACCGCAGCCTCCAGCCCGCGGCGCCACTCGTCCGCGGGAGCGTGAAGCGCTCGCGGTACCACTGCACCCGCGAGCGGTTGCCCTTCGTCGTGTGGTCGCGCGCGTTGAACGCGTTGGGGATCGAGACGGGCCGGAAGCGTCCCGACTGGCTCGCGCTCGAGCTCCAGCCGTGATCCAGCAGGTAGCGGCCGCTCGGCCCGTCCTGGTAGAGCGGGTGCTCGCGCGGCGTGTAAGCGGATGCCACCGCCGGCAGCGCCAGCAGCGCCGCGATAGCGATCGGGAGAAGGCGCCTCACCATTGGTGAAACCCGGCAGCATGCCTGACGATCCGGTCAGGCTCGAGTACGGCGTCGCCGGGGCGAACAAGGTCCGCTTCGAGGGCCGCCTCACCCGCCGCCGGAAGCTGAAGCCGGGCCGCTACGTGCTCACGGTCTCGGTTGCGGAATCCACGAGATCCAGCAGCGTCGCCTTCACCCATCGTCCGCTGACGGTCCACTACGACACTAGAATCCCCCGCCGCGCATGCGGCAAAAGGTCCCTGAGACATACGAGGAGAAGCTCGAGCAGCTAGAGGAGCTGCGTGAGGCCGCGATCCATTCGGCGTCCGAGCAGGCGGTCGAGAAGCAGCACGCCAAGGGCAAGCTCACGGCTCGCGAGCGGGTCGAGAAGCTCCTGGATCCAGGCTCTTTCAAGGAGCTGGACACGTTCGTCCGCCACCGCACCTCCGACTTCGACATGCTCAAGAACCGGCCCTGGGGCGACGCCGTGGTCACCGGCCACGGCAAGATCGACGGCCGCGACGTCTGCGTCTTCTCCCAGGACTTCACGGTCTTCGGCGGCTCCCTCGGCGAGGTGATGGCCGAGAAGATGTGCAAGATCATGGACCTGGCGGCCAAGATCGGCTGCCCGGTGATCGGCATAAACGACTCGGGGGGCGCCCGCATCCAGGAGGGCGTCGTGTCGCTCGGCGCCTACGGCGACGTGTTCGTCCGCAACGTGCAGTGCTCGGGCGTGATCCCGCAGCTCAGCGTGATCATGGGCCCCTGCGCGGGCGGCGCCGTGTACTCCCCGGCCATGACCGACTTCATCTTCATGGTCAAGGAGACCTCGCACATGTTCATCACGGGTCCCGACGTGATCAAGACCGTGACCGGCGAGGAGCCGACCTTCGAGGAGCTCGGCGGCGCGATGACGCACAACTCGAGGTCGGGCGTGGCGCACTTCGCCGCCGACGACGAGGAGAGCTGCCTCGAGGACGTCCGCTACCTCATGTCGTTCCTGCCGCAGAACAACCTGGAGAAGCCTCCGCGCGTCGAGACCGGAGACGACCCCGACCGCATGGACGAGGCGCTCGACCACGTGGTGCCCGACAACCCGAACAAGCCCTACGACATGCGCGACGTGGTCCACCTGATCATGGACGACGGGGAGTTCTTCGAGGTTCACGAGCACTACGCGCGCAACATCATCTGCGGCTTCTCGCGCCTGAACGGGCACGCGGTGGGCGTCGTGGGCAACCAGCCCTCGCAGCTCGCCGGCGTGCTCGACATCGACGCCTCCGTGAAGGGCGCCCGCTTCGTCCGCTTCTGCGACGCCTTCAACATCCCCCTGATCACGTTCACGGACGTGCCCGGCTTCCTGCCCGGAACGAGCCAGGAGTGGGGCGGCATCATCCGCCACGGCGCCAAGCTGCTCTACGCGTTCACCGAGGCGACCGTGCCGAAGCTCACCGTGATCACGCGCAAGGCCTACGGCGGCGCCTACGACGTCATGAACTCCAAGCATATGCTCGCCGACTTCAACTTCGCCTGGCCCACCGCCGAGGTGGCGGTGATGGGCCCCGAGGGCGCGGTGAACATCATCCACCGCCGCGACATCTCGGCCTCACCCACGCCCGACGAGCGGCGCCAGAAGCTGATCTCCGACTACAAGGCGCGCTTCGCGAACCCCTACTCGGCGGCCGAGCGCGGCTACATCGACGACGTGCTGATCCCGCACGAGACCCGCCCCCGCCTGATCTCCGCGCTGGAGACGCTCTCGACGAAGCGCGTCGCGCAGCCGAAGCGCAAGCACGGCAACATTCCGTTGTAGCTCCGCGCGAGACCGGAGGTCGAGCCGCCGGTCGGTACCGCGGGGCAGGATGCCCCGCGGAGCGAATGCGGTTAAGCGAGACCGGAGGTCGAGCCACCGGTCGGTACCGCGGGGCTGGATGCCCCGCGGAGCACTACCTAACCCGGAAGGTCGACGAGCCGACCATCTCGCCGTACCTGTGCGACGTGACGCGGCCGAGCCCGGGCCACACGTACCAGCGGTAGAGCCCGGAGGACATCCTGTACTTGTGGCCGTTGTACTTCCAGCTCTTCCTGAGCTGGAGCTTCGCGGTCTTCGGCCAGATGCTCAGCACCTTCTTGCGACCCTTGAAGACCTGCACGTTGTAGTAGGTCGCGTGCCGCACCCTCTTCCAGGTGAGCCGCGGCGGCTGGGTCACCTCGCTGTCGATGAACGGCCGCAGCGTTGAGCCGTCGGGCACCGAGCTGATGACCGCGTCGCTGGTGTTGCCCGCGGGGTCGACCGTGGTGACCGTGTAGTTGTACTTCGCGCCGTTCTTCAGGCCGCTGTCGAGGTAGTCGTGGTTGCTCCCCCGGTAGACGACCGTGGCCACCTGCGGCCCGATCGCCGGCGTGCGCCTCACCACAAAGCTCGCGCCGTCGCCCGGCGGGGCCCAGCTCAGGCCCACCGACCTGTTCGCGGGCACCGCAAAGAGCTTCGACCTCGCGGGCGGCGTCGAGTCGTACTGGAACTGGGCCGTCTTGAAGGTGGCGTTGCCGGCGGCGTCGGTGCAGTGGCCCATGACCTGGGCGGTGCCGTCGTCCGGGCCGGAGTAGGTCACCGTGCTGCAGCCGGCCATGCCCGAGGTCGGGTCGATGCCGTGGAAGGCGAACGTGACCGGATGGTTGTACCAACCGCCGTGATCGGGAGCGCGGTCCGCCGTGGCCCCGTTCACGACCGGCTTGGTGCCGTCGTACTTGATCGTCTCGGTCACGTTGGTGCGGTTGCCGGCCTTGTCCTGGCAGCCGCCCGTCACGCCGCCGGTCGCGCTGTCCGGACCCGAGTAGGTGACGCTGTCGCAGGAGTCGATGCCGGACTCGTCGTCCTGTCCGTCGAACTGCAGGGTGACGTCGTGCGAGTACCAGCCGTTCGCGTCGGGAGCGCGGCTGGGGGTGCCGTGCACGTCGTGCGGCGGGGTGTTGTCGAAGAGCACGGGGACGCCCCGGGCAGTGGCCCTGTTGCCGGCCGCGTCGCTGCAGCCGGCGGCCACGAGCGTGCCCAGCGTGTCGGTGTCGCCACCGGTGTAGGGGACGCTGTCCTCGCAGTTGGCCTGGTCGACTCCCGATACGGCGACCCCCGGCGCGGGCGGCGGATCGCTCCAGGCGAAGTTGATCGTCAGGGGGGTGGCATTCCACCAGCCGAACGGATTGGCGGGCACGCTGGGAGAACCCGTGGCGGTTGGCGGAGTGTTGTCCACCAGGATGTGGACGGAGTCGGTGGCCGGGGTGACACCGTCGTCGAGAAGAACGGAGCAGGTGAGCGTGTCGTCGCCCTCGGGCGGGCTGAACGGCTGGCCGTTGTCGTGGCAGTCGGGCGACGGATCGGTGGCGGTCGCCGGCCAGCTGAAGGTCACGGTGGGCTGTGACACCCAGGTCGTACCGGTGCAGTCCGCGGTCCCGCAGTCGTGGGTCACGCCATCAGCCGCGGCGGCGGTCCCGGGAGTCGCAAGGAGGGCGCCCGCAATCAGGGCAGGGAGGATTGGAAGGAGGGTTTTCCGCATCATGGGTATGAACCGTCCTCGCGCCCCGGAGGGACGACGCGAGGTAAGTACCCCTCCTGTGTGAATACATCGAGTCCCCGGTCTCGTCAAGACCGGGGACTCGATGAAAGGCCCCTACTTCGTGAAGCGGAAGGTGCTCGAGCCGACGAGCTTCCCGTACTTGTGCCGCTTCATCGCGCCCACGCCGGGCCAGACGTACCAGCGATACAGGCCCGGGGTCAGCCTCTGCTTGTGGCCGTTGTACTTCCAGCTCGCGGGGAGCTGCGCCTTGGTCGTCTTCGGCCAGATGCTCATGACCTTCTTCTTGCCCTTGAAGACCTGGAGGTTGTAGTAGCTGGCGTGCTTCACCTTCCCCCAGGTCAGCACCGGCAGCTCCTGGAGCTCGGTGTCGATGAAGGGCCGCAGCGACGACCCGTCGGGCACCGCGGCGGTGCCCACCGCGCTGGCGTTGCCGGCGGCGTCGAGCACGGTCAGCGTGTAGTTGTACTTCTTGCCGTTGGCGAGACCACTGTCCACGAAGTGGGTGCCGGAGCCGCTGTAGACCGGCGTCGCGGTCGCGGCGCCGACGGCGGCCGTGCGGGTGATCACGTACTTGTCCGCGTCACCCACCGAGGCCCAGCTCAGGTCCACCGACTTGTTCGCCGGCACCGCGTACAGCTTCGACTTGGCCGGCGCGCTCGAGTCGTAGTTCAACGTCACCGTCTTCGTCGCGGTGTTGCCGGCCGCGTCGGTGCACTTCCCGGTGACGCTGGCGCTGCCGGCGTCCGGACCCGAGTAGGTGACCGAGCCGCAGGTGGCGCCGCCCGACGTCACGTCGTAGGCGTGGAAGCTGAA
>DATNBJ010000368.1:0-2237 GCA_035572055.1 Thermoleophilaceae bacterium
GTGGGAGCGGCGCTGCTGATACGCGTGGTCGCCGACACGACGGGCGGCGCGGGCTGGCTCCGCTGGATCACGCCGCTCGGCTGGTCGGAGGAGATGCGCGCCTTCGCCGGTGCGCGGCCGGCCGTGCTGCTGCTTCCGCTCGCCGCGACGGCGCTGCTGCTGGCGGTCACGGTGCCGGTCGCGCTGCGGCGGGACATCGGCAGTGGGCTGCTCCCGGCGCGCGACAGCGCGCCACCCGACCATCGCCTGCTCGGCTCCCCCACCCGGCTGGCCCTGCGCCTCGAGCGAGCCAGCCTGCTCGGCTGGCTGATCGGAGTGGGCCTGTTCGCGTTCGTGATCGGCGTGGTCTCCGACAGCGTCAGCGGCATCGGCATCTCGCAGAACCTCCAGAAGCAGCTCGAGAAGCTGGGCGTCGGGGCGGTGCTCACGCCGTCCGGCTACATCGCGTTCAGCTTCCTCTTCTTCGTCCTCGCCGTTGCGCTGTTCTGCTGCTCCCAGATGGCGGCGACGCACAAGGAGGAGTCCGAGCAGCGGCTCGAGACCCTCTTCGCCCTGCCCGTGGCCCGCCGCGCCTGGCTCACGGGACGCCTGCTGCTCGCCGTGGCTGCCGCGGCCGCCGTGGCGATGTGCGCGGGCCTGCTCGCCTGGGCCGGGGCGGTGTCGGCGGGCGCCGACGTCTCGTTCGGCGATCTGCTCGGCGCCGGCGCCAACACGCTGCCCGCGTCGCTGCTGTTCCTGGGAATCGCGGCGCTGGTGTTTGCCCTGGTGCCGCGGGCCAGTGCGGGGATCGCCTACGGGCTGACCACCGTCGCGTTCGTCTGGGAGCTGTTCGGGGCCCTGCTCGGCGCGCCGGAGTGGACCCTCGACCTATCGCCCTTCCACCACGTTCGCCTCGTGCCCGCGCAGTCGTTCCATGTCGGGGCCCCGCTGGCGATGCTTGCCATTGCCGCGGCGGCGTCGCTTGCGGCGGTGCTTCTCTTCGAGCGCAGGGACCTGACCGGGCCCTAGCTGCCCGTTCGCCCGCAGCACCACGATCTCGCCCGGCGCCGCCTCGAGCAGCCAGGCGATGTCCTCGGGTGAGAAGCCCGTGCTCGTGCGCGTTGCCGCGGGCACGACGAGGCGGTCGAACTTCTCCTCGTCGAGCAGGCGCCGGAGCGCGTGCCGGGCCGTGCGGCCGGTCTCGATACGTGAGTCCACCGGCACACCCATCCACTTCGCGCGCTGCTCGATCAGGTCGAGGACGGGCAGCGCGCGCTCGCATTCGCGCGGCAGTGGCGCCTCGAGCGACAGGTGCATCGGAACGCTGACGATGTAGGCGGGCACGAGCACGGCGCCCTCGGCGCGCGCCAGCCGCAGCGTCGCGTCGAGCGCCGCGCGCGACACCGAGTCGCCGATGAACGGGAACAGGATGCGGCCCGCGGGGGGTGTGATCCGGTTGGGGAACCTGTCCGGGTCGCGCCAGCGGATCACGAGCACCACAAGGCCGGCCGCCAGAAGCACGCCGGCGACGATCGCCAGGACGATCACGATCCCTCCTCCTCGGTTCGCCGCTCGGACCGGTCGGCCACCACGCGGACGTCAACGCCGGGCAGGCGGCGCATGACCTGGAGCACCAGCGGCTCGCGCAGACGGCCGAGCAGGCCGCTCGAGTCGTGGGGCCGGCCGAGCAGCACGTACGTGGTGCCGCGCTGCCGGCTCACGCGCTCCACCACCTCGGCGACGCTGTCGCCGTTCTCGATGATGAAGTGGGCGCCCAGCACCGACGTGAGCTTGCGCAGCGCGCGCAGGTCCTCGCCGTCCGGCCCGACGTAGAGCACGTCGAGCTCCGCGCCCAGCCGCTGGGCCGACCGCCACGCGCGCCGGATCAGGCGCTGCGAAGACGGCTCGGGCGTCGCCAGCGCGAGCAGCCGCTCCCCCACGGCCTGCGGCGTCGCGCGCACGATCCGCTTGGCCTCGACGCTCTCCGCCACCTGCCGCAGGGCCACCTCGCGCAGGGCGGCCAGGTTCTCGATCCTGAAGAAGTTGTTGAGCGCGGTCTCCACGCGCTCCTGCGGATAGACCTTGCCCTCGCGCAGGCGCTGGATGAGCGCCTGCGGCGTCAGGTCGATCAGCACGACCTCGTCGGCGGAGGCCAGCACGCTGTCGGGGAACGTCTCGCGCACCCGCACACCGGTGAGGTCGGCGACCTGGTCGTTGAGGCTCTCGAGGTGCTGCACGTTGACGGTCGAGAACACGTC
>DATNBJ010000369.1:0-7403 GCA_035572055.1 Thermoleophilaceae bacterium
CCCAGAGCTGACGCGTGGCCAGCTCACACCCCTCGGCCAGCGCGGCGAGCTTCGCCCACTGGATCTCGGGATGCACGCGCCGGACGAACGCGCCCTGCGCAAAGCCGCAGTCCGTCCCGCCGAGCACGTTCTCGCGCCCGACCACGTTGGCCAGCCGCGTGAGCCGCTGGGCAACCAGCTCGGGATGCTCGACCACGTTGGTGTGGTGGGTCACGACGCCCGGGACCACCTTCTTGCCCTCGGGCAGCTTGACGTCCTCCCACACCGCCCATTCGTGCTCGTGGCGGGGGTTGGCCTGCTCCATCAGGTAGGTGCCGGCGTTCACGCGCAGCACCATGTCGACCACGTCCTTGAGCGGCGGGTCGTACACGTGCGGCCCGTGCCAGCTCCCCCAGCAGATGTGGTAGCGGATGCGGTCCTCGGGAATTCCCCGCAGCGCGTGGTTCAGAGCATCCACGCGCAGCTCGGCCCACTTGCGGTAGTCCTCCCACGAGCCGCCGAGCGACATGATCGAGTCGGCCTCGTGCATCAGCACGGCGTCGTCTACCTGTACCAGCAGGCCGTTGTCGACGATCGTCTTGTACTCGTCGTGCAGCCCGTCGGCGAGGCCGTAGACGAACGCCTCCTCGCTGTCGTAGTACTCGTTCTCGAGCCAGTAGGCGCTGGCCGGTGCGACCACCGGCAGGAAGGCGTCGACCACGTCCTGCCCTTCGAGCGCCTCCTTCAGGTCGTCGATGTCCCGCTGGAGCAGCGTGGTGTCGTACTCGATCGGGCCGGTGCAGAACCACTTCATCCCCTCGGGCGGCGCGTCCGGATCGATCTCGACGTCCCCCGAGCCCTGGCTCTCGCGGTTCTCGTGCTCGAACTCCTTGTCGAGCTCCTCATAGAAGCCGGGGAAGTTCTGCCGGTCGCGGCTCGGCGGAAGGATGCTCGTCGACTCGAGCTGCACCATGCGCGGCTCGAGACCGCTGACCCGCTCGTACAGATAGGTGATCCACGTGTCCTTGCCCATCTCGCCGTCGTTGACGACGTCGATGCCGGCCTCGACCTGGCGGGCCACGACATCCTGAACCGACGCCTTCAGCACCTTCTGGTACGCGGCATCGTCGTAGTCCTCTCCGCGAGCCTTGGCTGCGAGGAACTCGAGCAGCTCAGGGGGACGAATCAGGCTCCCGGTGTGGGTAGCGAGGATGCGATCCACTTCTCCTCCTCTCGAGATCGTGACGCGCGCGCGACTCTACAACGGTCGCCCATTTTGTCAACAAAATGGCGAACATTCCGGCGAGCGCGGCGGCCAGGGCACCAAGACCCCAGACGAGCCCGGCCACGTGCCAGCCGATCGCGGCGTCGAGCGACCAGGCGCCGGCGCCGTTGAACGCGAGCCCGAGCACCACGGCGGAAACCGTGAGCACGTACTCCGCGCCGCCGTTGAAGATCCACAGCCCCTTCCCGGCGTGGTCCGTGCGAGCGGCGGTGAGCATCGTCGCCGCGATGAGGGCCGCGGCGAGCGGCGTGAACAGGCCCGCGGCGAGCAGCAGCCCGCCGAGCAGCTCCGCGGTCCCGGCGGCCGCGGCGAAGGGCTTCCCCGGCCGCAGGCCGAAGCTCTCCATGTAACCGCCGGTGCCCTCCAGGCCGTAGCCACCGAAGATCCCGAACAACTTCTGGGCGCCGTGTCCGGCCAGCAGCACCCCGATCACGACGTGGATGAGCAGCAGTCCGATTTGCATCGATCCTCCAGTGAAGTAAGTGCAGATACACCTACTTTAGTGCGGCTGCACATAAATTCGTTACACTCGCGGCCGGTGCCCGCCACACCTCGCATTCCGCAACGGGACCTGGCGGCCTGGCGCGCGTTCCTCTCCGCGCACGCCCGGGCCGTTGGTGAGATCGAGAACGCCCTGCGGGACGAAGGGCTGCCGCCACTCACCTGGTACGACGTGCTCTGGCCGCTCTACCAGGCTCCCGATCACCGCCTGCGCATGAAGGAGCTCGGGGACGAGGTGGTGCTCAGCCGGACAGGACTCGTCCGGCTCGTGGACCGGATCGAGAGGGCGGGACTGCTGCGCCGTGAGCCGGTGCCCGGCGATGGCCGGGGTGCTTACGCCGTGATCACCGAGGAGGGGATGGCGATGCTGCGGCGCATGTGGCCGGTCTACGCGCGCGGCATCCGAACTGAGTTCCTCGACGCGATCGGCGACGATCGCGATTCGCTGCGACAGGCGCTCGAGCGCGTGGCGGCGCCCTAGCCCCACACCTCCTGCGCGGTCTCGACCACCAGCCGCAGCTTCGCCCACTGGTCGTCGTGCGTCAGCTTGTTGCCCTCGACGGTCGACGAGAAGCCGCACTGCGGCGACAGGCAGAGCTGGTCGGCGTCCACGTACCGCGACGCCTCCTCGATGCGCCGCTTGAGCGTGTCCTTGTCCTCGAGCTCGGGCTTCTTCGTGGTCACGAGGCCGAGCACGACGTGCTTGCCCTTCGGCACGAAGCGCAGCGGCTCGAACGTGCCCGAGCGCGCGTCGTCGAACTCGAGGAAGAAGCCATCCACGTCGAGGTTGTTGAAGAGCGCCTCGGCCACGAAGTCGTAGCCCCCCTCGGCGGCCCACATCGACTGGTTGTTGCCGCGGCACATGTGGGTCGTGACCGCCAGGTCGCCCGGCCGGTCCGCCAGCGCGCGGTTGATGTTCTTGATGTACTGCTCGTGCAGGTGATCGGGATCGCCGCCGATCGCGACGATGTGCTCGCGCTGCGCCGGGTCGTTGACGTAGGCGAGGCTCGTGTCGTCGAGCTGGAGGTAGCGGCAGCCGAGCCCGTGCAGGCGCCGGATCTCGTCGTTGTACGCCGTGGTCAGATCGGTCCAGAACTCGTCGAGGTCCGGGTAGACGTCGCGGTCGATCGACGAGTTGCCGCCGCGGTAGTGGACCATGCTGGGCGAGGGGATGGTGAGCTTGGCCGTCTGGCCCTCGTCCACCGTGTCGCGCAGGAAGCCGAACGCGTCGCCGAAGATCGTGTCACGCAGCGCCACGCGCTCGGCCACCTTCATCGCCGGGGGCGCGTAGTCGTACTCGCCCTCGTCGCTGCGGAACTGCACGTGGAGGACCTCCCCCACGGACTCGGTCACGCCGCCGAGCTGGTAGATGAAGTCCATGTGCCAGGAGTTGCGGCGGAACTCGCCGTCGGTTGCCGACTGGAGCCCGACCTCCCCCTGCATGCGCACCGCCTCGCGGATCGCGTCGTCCTCGATCCCGCGCAGCTCGTCGTCGTCGATCCGGCCCGCCGCGTGATCGTCCCGCGCCTTCAGCAGCTCCGGCGGGCGCAGGAGGCTGCCGACGTGGTCGGCGCGGAACGGCGGCTTCGAACGGGGTGTCATAGGTTGTCCTCCCTTGGATAGCTTCGGGCGCTGGGAGGACTAATGACAGATTTCCCGTCGACGCACACGGATCTACTCGACGCGCAGGTGGCCACGCTGGCCACGATCGCGGCGGATGGGTCGCCGCAGCTCACCGAGATCTGGTTCCTGTACGAGGACGGCGAGCTCAAGACATGCCTCAACACGGCCCGGCAGAAGACGAAGAACCTGAGTGCCAGACCGCAGTGCGCGCTCTTTCTCCTCGACCTGGAGAACCCCTACCGGTACATGAGCGTTCGAGGTAACGCGCGTATAGAGCCGGATGACGACTACGTGTTCGCCGACCGGCTGGGCGCGAAGTACGGCACGACCGACTTCTACAAGCACGACAAGCCCGGTGAACGCAGGGTCGTCGTGACGATCGAGCCGACTTCGATCTACGCGGTTGACATGAACGCCTGAGCAACGTCGGTCAGCTCGCCTCCGCCTCGGGCGCGAAGCGAGCGGCGGCGATACGGCTGAGCTTCGCCAGCGCCAGCTTCTCGATCTGCCGGACTCGCTCGCGCGTGAGTCCGACCCACCTGCCCACCTGGTCGAGCGTCATCGGGTCACGGAACTTGAGCCCGTAACGCAGCTCCAGGATGCGACGCTCCCGTGCGTCGAGCGACTGAAGCGCACGCCTCAGGTCGCGCTCCCGCAGGCGTCCGGCGGCCAGCTCGAACGGCGTCGGCCGCTGGTCCTCGATCACCTCGCCGAGCTCGACGGTCTCGCCGCCCAGGGGAGTGCTGAGCGAGATCGTCTCCATGGCGGCACGCATCGCGTCGGCCACCCGCGCGGCGGGCAGCGTCAGCTCGGCGGCCAGGTCCTCGATGCTCGGCTCGCGGCCGTTCTCCCGCAGCAGTCGCCGACGGGCGCTGTCGATGTGCCGAACGCGGTCGACCATGTGCACGGGCAGACGGATGGTCCGGCCCTTGTCGGCCAGCGCGCGCAGGATCGCCTGACGGATCCACCAGCCCGCGTAGGTCGAGAAGCGGAAGCCGCGACGCCACTCGAACGTCTCGACGGCCCTCATCAGGCCAAGGTTGCCTTCCTGGATGAGGTCGAGGAGCGGCAGCCCGCGCCCCGCATAGCGCCGCGCGATCAGGACGACCAGGCGCAGGCTCGCTTCGATGAGCTGCCCCTTGGCCTCCATGTCGCCGGTCTCGATGCGCTGGGCAAGCTGCACCTCTTCGGCCTTCGACAGGACCTTGACCTTCGAGATCTGCGCGAGGTAGACGCGCAGGGCGTCCTCGTGGCCGCCCACCGGCTGGTCAACCGGCAGTCCGGCGCTGAGAACCCCGCCTTCCTCATACAGGTCACTGGGGCCGCTGTCACTTCGTTGCCAGCGTTCAACACGAACGCTCATTGCCTTGCTCCTTTCTCGAGATCAGCCGTCGTGGGCGCACCACGACGACGCCTGCGTAGCCCGGGTTAGGGCTAGCCGGGCCGCTCGAGAAGGGCGATGAAGGCCGCCGGCCGCCAACGGGCCGGGGGCAGGCGCAGAAGCGTGGAGAGAAGAACGGAGAGTCCGCCCAGGGTGAAGAGCAGGGCAAGGAAGACGCCGTGGCCGGAACCGCCACCGCTGGCGCACGCGGCACTGGCCGCCGAGCCACCCGCACCACCTCCGCATGGCAGTCCTGGCCCGCTCGCGGGCTGGGGCTTGTGCGCGCTGGCCGGCTTGTCCGGCAGGTCGGACTGTGGGTGCCCGGCTCCGGGGTGCGAGATCACCGTCAGCGTGGCGGTGCCCGCGATGGCCGCTTCCTGGAGCACCGAGTCGGCCGGCCCGGCGGGCGCGACGAACGGGACGATCGGGTGCCCCGCCGCGGCCGGATCAGCCAACAGCGAGATCGGGCTGTCCGGTGTGGGCGGCGTGGCCGGGGTCGTCGGCAGGATCATGGGTGGGCCGACCGGCTGGTTGATCACGGGCGGGGCGTCGGCCGCCGGGGACACCGAGGGGCTCGGCGGCGTGTCGATCGGCACGAGGCCGGAGCTCGGGTCGGGGGTGATCGAAGCGACCGGGTCGGCGACGGGCGACTGCGTGCCGCCCACCGTGACCGTGACCGTGGCCGGGGTGACGGTCGTCGCGCTCGGCGGCGCGGCGTCGGGCGACTCCGTCGAGCCGCTGTTCCCGGCGTCGCTGCGGCCGGTCGTCGTGGGCGGGTCGGCCGGTGGGGTGGCAGGCGTGTCGGTCGTCGCCGGCGCGGGCGCCGTGTCGACCGGAGCGGGCGAAGGATCGTCGGCCACCGTGGGCGGCGCCGGGTCGGGCGTCGGGTCGGCCGAGGCCGGGTCGGGCGTCGGCGTCGTCGTGGTGGCGCCGCCGGCGCTGCCGGGGTCGGTGGCCGCCGGTGGCGGCGGCGGCGGGTCCGCGGGCGGCGGAGTCGCGCCGGCCGGCGGCGTGGCCGGGTCGGTCGCCGGCACGGACGTCGTGGGGTCGGTGGCGGCCGGTGCCGCCGGCGTGTCGGTGGTCGTCACGTCGGCGGACGGATCGGCGGTGGCGATCGCGTCCGCCCGGGCGCTCGAGCAGAAGGCGAAGACGAGCGACGCGAACAGAAGCGCGAAGCCGGGGCGCAGGAACCGCTTCGCCGACCCGTAACTGAGCGTGACCGACGACATCTGCTTCCTGAGCACCTCCCTATGCGCGGAGTCCGGAGCCTGAACCTATGCAGGCGCGAGCATAATCACCTGTCAACCTGACGTAAAGGCCGGGGTCGCGTCCGGCCTCTGACCTCAGTTCGGCGATACCCCAGGTCAGGTAGCGGCAATCCCGAGAGCCTGGGCGAGCTGCGCCAACATGTCCTTCTCTCCCTGGCTGACGCGCTCGGCGTGGAAGCCCATGAAGCCGCCCTCTTTCGCGGCGTCCGCAGCGTGCTGGGCCGCCTCGAGGATCCAGCCCTTGAAGGCCTCGGCCTCCTCGGGCGTTGCCTTCTCCGTCGCGATCTGTCCCGCGCGCGCGATCTCGTCGACGATCTCCTTGCCGCCGAGCGCACCCCGCGGCTTGAAGTCGCCCACCGGGTTCTTGCGCTGCTCGGCGAGCGTCTGTATCTCGCGCGCCAGGTGGCCCACCAGGTCGTCGCGGTCCTCGTGCGCGGCCGCGCGCGTGACCTTCAGTACGGCGGAGGTCTCCTTGACCACTTCGATCGGTCCGCCGGGGTCGGCGATCGTGATCGCCATGCCCGCGACCATCGGCGCACGCACCAGCGTCGCCCATTCGTCTTCTGTGAAGTCGGTCTTGTCGGTCATGGGCCGAACGGTACCGCTACGCTGCCGGCCGCGGCGGGCATGGGGTGTACTGTATGGAATATGCCGAAATTCCCTGGAGCATCCGTGATCACACCCAACGCCGCGACGGCGGTGGCGGAGGTGATCCGCAAGGCGATCGTCGAGGGCGAGCTCGGCGCGGGCGAGCGACTGAAGGAGGATGAGCTGGCGCGGGAGCTGAACGTGAGCCGGACTCCGATCCGCGAGGCGCTGCTCCTGCTGCAGGCCGACGGCCTCGTCCAAGCCGTGCCCCGGCGCGGCGCCGTGGTCCGCGCCTACGGGCTTGCCGAGCTCGCGGAGATGTACGAGCTGCGCGCCCTGCTCGAGGGGTCGGCCGCGAAGCGCGCGGCCACGCGCATGACTCCCGGGCAGGTGGAGACGCTGCGGGGAAGCTGCGAGCGCTTCACCAAGATCGCCTCACGCCCGGACGCCGACGTCCGCGAGCTGGTGCAGGAGAACATGTTCTTCCACAACGCGATCCACGACGCCACGGAGAGCCCCCGCCTCGTGGAGATGCTGCGCAGCGTGATCGACATGCCCCTCGTCTACAAGGCGTACATCTGGTACTCGCCGAAGCAGAAGCTCCTGTCCGAGCACTACCACAACGAGCTGACCGCGGCGATGGCGGCCAAGGACGCGGAGCGTGCCGAGCTGATCATGAAGGAGCACGTCTACGAGGCGCGCGACCACCTGCTCGCCACGATCGAGGCCGAGGCGACCCAGAAGGGCGATCAGGTCGCGTAGCACTGCTCGACGATGC
>DATNBJ010000370.1:0-24870 GCA_035572055.1 Thermoleophilaceae bacterium
TGGAAGTCGAAGGACGAGATCGCGCTCGTGGGCGTGGCCTGGTTCCTCGGCACGTTCTTCCCGTTCGTCGCTGAGTACAACTTCAGCCACCGGATCACGTACCTCTACTACATGCTGATCGTGATGCCCGGTCTGTACCTCGTCACGTCCCGCCTTTTTTCACCGAGGGTGGTCGGGGTGGCCGCCACGATCGGCTGGGTCATCGCGCTCATATACGGATTCGGTCACCTCTATCCGCTGCGCACCCTCGGGGGGCACTGATCCGCGGGTTGACGGTCCGGTGAGCGGGCCGCCGGCGGCCGCGATCCGGTCTAGCGCAGGATGATGAAGCCCGCCGCCGCGGCGATCCCGAGGCGGGCGCCCTGGCTCGGCACCGCACGGAAGCGGTATCGGCCGGGGGTGAGCTTCTTGCCGTGCAGGCGGCCGGTGAAGTGGAAGCGGTTCAGGCCGGCCCTGTCGGCGTGGGTGAACTGCCCGATCTTCACGTAGCGGGCGCAGCGCCTTCCGTGGATGCCGCGCTTCGGCTTGCGGCAGTGGCCTCCGGAGAAGGTGCCGCGCATGCCCCGGCGGACCTGGAAGGTGGTGGTGGCGGCGCGGCTGTCGCGATAGCTCACCGCGGCGCCGCTGCGGGCCGAGATGCTGCCGCCGCGGCTGGCCGCCCGGAACTCCTTCGGTGACACGCCCAGGCGGGAGATCGTCGCGCGGAAGGCCGGGTTGAGCGAGTCGTCGGGGGCCACGATCAGCGTCTGGGTGGTCGCGCCGGGCACGCCCTTGTCGTCGGTCACCGTCAGCCGCACGGCGTAGGTGCCGTCCTTCGCGTACGTGTGCGTCGGCGTGGCGCCGCTCGCGCTGGTGCCGTCGCCGAAGTCCCAGGTGTAGCTCGTCACCGTGCCGTCGACGTCGCTCGAGCCGCTCCCGTCGAAGCCCACGGGCGTGCCCTGCACAGCCGGGTTCGTGAGCACCTTGAGGACCGGGATGGGGGCCACGTCGTGGAAGATGCGCCCCGCCATCAGCTCCGTGTTGCCGCCCCGCGCGTTCGCCACGCCGCCGAAGAGGATCTTGCCGTCGGGCTGGGCCGCGACTCCGAACGCCTGCGACGAGGGGAGCTCGTCGCGGCCGGCCTGCACCGCGAACCTGCCGCCCTCGCCGAAACCCGAGTCGAAGTTGCCGTTCGCGCCGTTGAGCCGGGCAAGGAGCACCTGGTTGTCGCCCTGGTCGTCGGTCTCGAATCCGGCAGCGAGCACGTTGCCGTCGGACTGCAGGGCCAGCGCGGCGACCGACGAGGAGGCGTTGAAGCCGGTGCCGGGCTGCGTGGCCACCACGCCGCCGCTGCCGAAGGAGGAGTCGAAGCCGCCGCCGGCCGTGAGGCGCGACACCATGAAGCCGCCGTTGCCGTTCGCGGGCGTGGCATCGCCGCCGAGAAGCATCTTGCCGTCGGGCTGGAGCGCCACGGCGTTCGCGCGCGATAGCGGCGAGCTGCCCAGGCCTAGCTGGTCGAGCACGATGCCGTTGCCGGAGAAGCTCGAGTCGAAGCCGCCGCCGCTGGTCAGCCGGGTGGCGAGGAGCTCCACCTGGTTGTTGCTGTCGGCCGCCTGGCCGACCGCCACGATCTTGCCGTCCGGCTGGATCGCCAGCGAGCTGACCCACTCGGCCAGGCCCGCTGCCTTGCCGATCTGCTGCACGATCCGGCCGTCGCCACTGAACGAAGAGTCCCAGCCGCCCGTGCTGGTCAGGCGCCCGACGAGGTAGCGCGAGTTGCCGCCGCTGTCGCTGGCCTGCCCGCCAATGACCACCCTGCCGTCCGGCTGCACGGCCACCGCATTCAGGTACGACGGATTGCCGTTCGAGCCGAGCTGGGTGAGGAACGCACCGTCGCCGTTGAAGGCCTTGTCGGGGGTGCCGTCGGTGTGGAAGCGCACCACGACGAGCTCCTGGATGCCGGCGCTGTCGCTGGCCCCACCGGCCACCACGATCTTGCCGTCAGGCGCGAGCGCCACGGCGTTGGCGCCCGAGAGCGGGAAGCTGCCGTCGCCGTACTGGATCGTCACCCGGCCGCCGGATCCGAACGTCGAGTCCGGGGTGCCGTCCGAGTTGAAGCGGGTGACCACGAGCTGCTGGAAGCCGGAGGCGTCTGAGACGCTGCCGGCCAGGACGACCTTGCCGTCAGGCTGGAGCGCCAATGCGCTCGCGCCGCCGGCCACGTCGCTGAGCACCAGCCCGCCCGACCCGAACGCGGGGTCGAAGCTGTCGAACTGCTCGGCCGACGCCGGTACCGCGAACGCGAGCACGCAGGCCGCGACCGCGAGAAGGGCGAGGACGAAGAGTCGACTAGTGGGGCCGCGATCCTTCGCGACGGATGGGCAAAGGGAAGAGGTCAAAGGGGACGGGTCCTTCTCCTTACCTCTAAACCCGGTCGGGGCAGAAGTCAAGCTATTTGGGTGGCCCATTCGGTTATGGTGGGCCGCCCATGCGACGGCTGCTTGTCCTCACGATGGTGTCGCTCGCGGCGCTCGTCGCCCTGCCCGCCGCCGCCGCCGACGCCAGGCCGGCCCACGTCAACGTCATGACGCGCAACCTCTTCCTCGGCGCCGACCTCACTCCGGGTGTTCAGGCTCCCAGTCTCCAGGGACTCGTCGACGCCGCCGGCAACATCCTCGCCCAGGTCGACGTCAACAGCTTCCCCACGCGCGCGAAGGGGCTCGCCGCGGAGATCCGCAGAGCGAACCCCGACCTGGTCGGCATGCAGGAGGTCGCGCTCTGGCGCACGGCGCCCTGCACCGAGAACCCGCTGCCGCCCAAGGCCACGAGCGTCCGCTACGACTACCTCAAGCTCCTGCTCGGCCGGCTCAACAAGGGCAAGAAGCGCTACCGCACGGTGATCGCGGAGAACGAGTTCGACTTCGAGGTGTACGCGAACAGCGACAACAACGAGGCCACATCGGCGCCCGGCTGCCCGCTCGGCAGCGAGCTGAACGGCCGGCTGACGATGCGCGACGTGATCCTCGCGAAGGTCGGCGCGGTCAAGACCTCGGGCGCCAGGGGAGCTCACTTCAAGACGCTGCTGCAGGTCCGCCCGGGCGGCGTGCCCGTGAACGTCACACGCGGCTGGACCCGCGTCGACGCGAAGGTGAACGGCGGACCGAAGTTCCGCTTCGTGAACACGCACCTCGAGGCGTTCGACAGCGGCACGAGCAACCACACCAACAGGGGCACCGACGTGGGCAACGGCCAGATCCGCGAGGCTCAGGCGAAGGAGCTGTTCGCCCGCCGCGGTCCCGCCACCGGCAAGCTGCCGGTGATCCTCGTCGGCGACCTGAACTCGGACAAGAAGACCGAGGTGAAGCCCGGCGACGGCCTCGCGTACAAGGCGTTGCTGGCCGACGGCTTCGTCGAGCGCAGCACGAGGAAGCCGCTCGGCTGCTGCCTGGAGGGGGACAACCTGACGGCCGGAGGTGGGGGGAAGGTGACCGACTTCGACCACCAGGTCGACCACGTGATGACCCACACCCCCAAGAAGATCAAGCTGGTGAAGTCGGTGGTCACCGGCCGCTCGCCCGCGAACGGCTTCTGGGATTCGGACCACGCCGGGCTCTTCAGCACGCTCAGCCTGGGCTAGCCCCCAGGTTGTCATAACGTTGACACGCCAGGTACGGCCCGGTTAGGGTCGCGCTGCCGTGGCCAAGAAGGTGCTGATCGCGCTGGTCGCAGGGGCTCTGCTGACTCCGGTCGGACTCGCCCTGTCGAGCACCGGCGGCAAGGGCATGGTGAAGGGCGGCACGAGCCAGAAGTGCAGCTATTACGCCAAGCGCGCCCACGCGGCCGGCGGCTCGGTCAAGAAGTGCGTCGTGGTGGTGAAGACCACGATCACGAAGACCAAGACCGTCTACTACCCGGTGACGGTCACGAGGACGAGTAACCACACCGTCACCAGCACCCGCAGGACCACTGTGACGAAGACCTACCCGACGACAACCACGGGCGTGGTCACCGTGACGCATGTGGACACGGTCACGGAGCCCGACATCACGACCACGACCTTCTCGACGGCCACGCAGCCGTTCCCAGGGACGACCCAGACCGTCACCGAGACCATCACGTCGACCGTCACGACCACGACGACCATCACCGAGTCACCGACCGAGACCATCACCGAGACCCCCTGATGCTGAAGAAGATCCTCATCGCAGTGGCTGCCGGAGCGCTGCTCTCGCCAGTTGGCCTCGCGCTGTCGAGCACGGGCGGCAAGGGATTGGTCAAGGGCGGTAGCTACTGCTCCAAGAAGGCGGCCCACGCGGCCGGCGGCTATCACCCGATCTGCACGAGCACGAGCCGCTCGACGGTCACGAAGTACAGGACCGTGCGCCGCCCGTCGACCACGACGAAGGTCACGCACCGCACCACCACGGTGATCGACAACCGGACCTACACGATCACGACGACCACGACCTACAGCGTGCAGAAGACCGTCACCGAGAACATCACGACGACGGTCGGAGGCAACACCCACACGGTCACCGACGCGACTACGACGTTCACCGGCGCGACCGGCGGGCTGACCTGCGAGACCGTGACCACGACGCTCTACGTGACGGTCACGGACACCAAGACGGTCGTTGCCGGCCGGGGATTTCCGACGACGACCATCACCAAGACGATCGGGCCGCCGCCCGGCTGCTCCGCCGACTGAATCGCCGTCGTAACGCTCGATAACGGCGGTTATGTGAACTTATGGGGAGAGAGGTCCCGTGAATTCACTGCGCTCGAGCGCTGAACGCCTCGGGGCCCTGCTCCACCGCTGCCGGGTCCATCCACATGACCTGCCAGCCGTGGCCGTCGAGGTCGAAGAAGCTGCGTGAGTACATGAAGCCGTGGTCCTCGGCGTCATCCGCCTCGGTGCCGCCCGCCGCAAGCGCGGCAGCGCTGACCCGATCGACCTCATCGCGCGAGGACACGCTGAAGCAGTACAGCGCCAGCGTGTGCGTGGTGGGATCGGCGATCGGCAGCCTCGAGAACTCCGCGAACTTCTCGCGGCTCAGCAACATGACGAAAGCCTGCTCGCCGACCAGCATGCAGGCGGCGGTCTCGTCGGTGAACATCGGGTTGTAGCTGAATCCGAGCTCAGCGAAGAACGCCTTGCTGCGCTCGACGTCCGCCACAGGCATGTTCACGAACAGCATGCGGCCGGGGTGATCGGTCATCGTGGGTCTCCAGTCGGCGGCTCGATGGCGTACGTCCTGTAGACAGGCCCGGCCGGCGAAAGTAATCGGTGTCTCCGCGTCAGCGCCGGCCGCCGAACTCCCAGTCGTGGATCTCGGCTTCGAGACCTCTGACGAGAGCTTCGACCGCGTGTCGTGATGCCGTCTGGAGTGCCAGTGCGACCCCGACCGGCCGGCCCTCGTCGAGCGTGAGCAGCTCGCCATGGACGTTCAGCCGCTCGGGCGGCAAGTCGGCGGCGCCCTGAAGCGGCCCGTGCGCGATGACGAGGTACCGGGGTTCGTCAGACCCCCCGGCGGACTCCCACATCGTCCGCCCCAGCAGGTCTCTGAACCGCCAGATCCGGTGCTCCTCGAACAGCCCTGCGCGGTTGAATGGCTCGCGCTCCGCGAACTCGTGTGCGGCGTCCGCGCTCGGCAGGTCGAGAATGTGCAGGCTGCCCGTCCAGGTGTCTCGATCGGCGGCGAGCGTCGGGCCGCGGGCGATCATGCGGTCCGCGAACGTGTCCATGTAGGTCCAGTGCTCCTCGGTGAGAGCACGAGCACGCTCGGCGGCCGCGGCACCGGACACGGCACGGCTGTGGACGAAGATGTGGATGGGTGTCCTCCGGTCAGCTTCCGGCCAACGCGACCGCGACCCTCGCTACCCGCCGTTGCGCTCGCGGTGCTTGCAGCCCGGCCAGCAGCAGGGCCGGCGCATGCCCTCCTCGAGCTCCTCCTGGGTGCGCCGGATGCGGCGCTCCCGGGTCTTCTGCTGCTTGGCGTCCTCGACCCAGCAGATGAACTCGTTGCGAGCCAAGGGAGTGATGTCCTTCCAGGCGTGCAGCGCGGTGGCGTTCGAGATCAGCGCCTTGCGCAAGTCCACCGGCAGCCTGTGGACCACCCCGCCCGGGACTCTCTGGCCGCTCATGGGGCCATCGTAGGGGCGGCAGGCTCGCTAACGCTGCTCGACGGGTCGATCAGCACTTTCGCGTGCTTCTCCGGATCCGCGAGCGCCGCGAACGCCGCCTCGACGCCGTCCAGGCCGACCTCCGCCGTGACGAGCGGGCGTGGATCCACCTTGCCGTCGGCGAGCATGTGGAGCGTGTCGCGGAACTCGAGCGGCGTGTAGCCGACGACGAAGCGCAGGTCGAGCTCCTTGTTCACAGCCATGGCCGGGGTGAACCTGTCGGGGCCCACGCACACGCCCACCACGACGACGCGTGAGAACAGCGGCGCGCTCTCGACGATGCTCTCGATCACGCCCGGCACGCCCACGCATTCGAAGATCACCGGGCGCTTGGGGGCGGCGCCCAGCTTCTCGGCGGCGCGCCAGACGTGCCACCAGCCGATCGGCAGGCGGCCGAGCTTCTCGCGCGTGCCGACGGCGAGCTCGAGCGCGGCGGGGATGTTCTCGATGTGGCCGCGATCCCCCGCGGCGGAGAACGGCGACGCCTCGGCCGGGTCGACGACGACGTCGGCCCCGCAGGTTTGGGCCAGCGCCCGGCGACCGGGCGAGAAGTCGCTCGCCACCACCGTTCGGACCCCATGGGCCTTGAGCATCAGGATCACTCCGAGGCCCACGGGCCCGCAGCCGATCACGACGGCCACCTGCCTCCTGCCCACCTCGCCGCGGCGCACCGCGTGCCAGGCCACGGCCATCGGCTCCGTGAGCGCCGCCAGGTCCGCCGGCAGGCCGTTGGGAACCGGCAGCATCATCGACTCCTCGGCGATCAACTGCTCCGCGTATGCCCCCGGCGCGTGCGCGGAGAGGCCGATTCCGTCGACTCCTCCCTCACCGCGCAGCAAAGGCATGGCGACAACCGGCGCTCCCGTGGGCAGATCGCGCTTGCATCCCTGCCCGTACTCGGCCACCTCGCCGGAGAACTCGTGGCCGAAGACAATCGGCTGGTCCGACCGCGCGAAGCGCGTGTAGCCGGCGCGCTCGGCGAGCTCGGCCCAGGTGTCGAGACCGTGGCGCGCGTGCAGATCGGAGCCGCAGATCCCGCAGCGGAGGACCCGCAGGCGCACCTGACCGCGACCCGGCACGGGCTCCGGCCGCTCGACGACCGTCAGCTCGGCGTTCTGACATTGGACTGCCCTCATCGCGCGGGGCAATGGTCCCAATCGAGCCCTGCCGCGTGCAACCTCGTGACACGCGACACTCCCGCGATGAGCCACCAGACAGGCGCGCTCGCCTCCGCCGCGGAGCAGGTCGCCGCCGTGCGGGACGATCCCGAGGCGCGCCTTGGGCTGATGGCGCGAGTGTTCCGCGGGCCCACCGGGAGGGCGCCGCGACACCTTCCCTTCCGGCGGGCGGCGCTGTCGTTCATGCGCTGGCAGGCGCGGCGCGGCGTGCTCGATCCACTGGAAGCAGAGCCGCCCGGCAGCCTGTGGTGGCGGGCGGTGAACGAGCGGCTGCTGCGGGACGGATGCGAGACGGTCGCGATCCTCGGCGGACTGGATGGCGAGCCGTCAGGGCCGTCCGTGCGGCTGTGGCTGGACTTCGCCGCGAAGCCGACCGGGCGCAACTGGTACCGGGCGCACAACGCGAGCGTCGTGGACGCGTACCTCGAGCACCGGGACCTGGCCGAGGAGGAGAGCGCCCCCGAGCGCTTCTTCATGAACGTGGCCTTGGCGCGCGTGCTGTACGCGCACGCTCTCGCCGGGGCGCCGCGGCTGGCGCTCGGGCGCCTCGCGCCGCTCGGCCGCGTGCTCGGCGACCCGCGGCTCGGAATGGCGGGGGCCTTCCTGTCACTGAGCCGCGTGCTGCCCGACCGCTACCCGCTCGACCACGACGTGGAGCGCTACATCGACGACGAGCAGCGCCTCGGCCGCCTGCTCGACTACGCGGTGATCGCGCCGCGGCTCGGGTCGCTCTACAGCTGGTCGGCCGAGGAGCTCGCCGAGCCGCGCCTGTGCCACCTGGTCCGCGACGGCAATCCGACCTACGCGTGGTCCTACGAGCAGCGCCACGTGTGGAGCATTCGAGACATGCACTTCGCGGGCCGGACGCTCGAGCGCCTCACGAGGGAGGCTTGACCCGTGAGGAGGGCTATCGGGTCAAACGGCGCGTGGCCACGGGTCAGCCCTCCGCGGCGTACTTGCGCAGGGCGGCCGTGATGTTGCGCGTGAGCATCGCCTTGACGAGCGGCCCGACCCCGGGCGCCTTGCCGTCGAAGTCGATCGTGTAGTCGAGCCGCGAGCCGGTGCCGTTCGGCGAGAAGCGCATCAGGCCCTCGTGGTTCTTGAGGACGCCGCCGCGCGTGATGCGGTAGCGGATGAGCTCGTTCGGGATGACCTCGGTGTTGGTCTCGACGAAGGCGGGCAGCGGGCCGACCTTCATCTCACGCGACGCGCCGGCGCCGTTGCGCGTCCCGTCGCTGCCGTCGCTGAGGCGCCTGATCTTGCAGCCGAAGAGCGGCTCGAGGTTCTCCTGCTCACTCAGGTGGGCGAACAGCTCGTCGACCGGCTGAGGGAAGTGCTGGACCACGTGGACTCGTTGCATGGGGCGGCACTATGGCAGGCCCCGGCGCGCCACCGTCGAACCTAGTTCGGCGTGGAGGCGGGCAGCGGCAGCGAGCATCTTTCACGCCGCAAGGCGGAGCTCGCCGAGCTCCGCGGCGCGTTCGGCACGGACCGCTTCGGCGCGCACGCCGAGCAGCTCGCGCGCTTCTTCGGCACGCCGCAGTACATCCTCGGCCAGACCCTGGTGGTGGTCCTGTGGATCATCGTCAACGCCGTGGCGGTGACCCTGCGCTGGGACCCGTACCCCTTCATCCTCCTGAACCTCGCCTTCTCCACACAGGCGGCGTACGCCGCGCCGCTGATCCTGCTCGCGCAGACGCGCCAGGCGGACCGCGACAAGGTCCAGGCGGAGGTGTCCGCCAAGCACCGGGACATGCTGTCGGACACCGAGATGGAGCTGCTCCAGCGAAACACGGATCTGACCGAGCAGGTGGCCAAGCTCGCGCGGGAGATCGACGCGCTCACGCGCCAGATCCACGGTCACCTGCTGAGCCCCTAGCCCATTCCGGGAATCGTCAGCGCCGGCACGTGGCCGGGCGCGAACGCCACGGCCAGGCCGAGTACCGCGACAATGAGCGCTGTGGCCCCGATCGCCGTGCGCTGCGATGGCAGCAGCTTCTCGACGGCCACCAGCGCCGCGATCACGATCATCCAGGTGACGTTCATCACGCCGACGGCGAACAGCGCTGCCATCAGCGCCCAGCTCGAGCCGACGCAGAACACGCCGTGCTCGAGGCCCATCAGCAGCGGCTCGCGCCGCACGAGCAGCCCGGTGTCGCGGCAGTGCCGCAGGCAGGCGGCCTTCACGGGCGTCAGCTCGTACAGCGCGGCGATGAGGATCACGCCGCCGGCCACGTACGGCCCTCCCCTGTCCCACGCCAGCCACGAGGGGTCGAGCGCGCGGACGCCGCGGACGACCGCGTAGGCGATCACTCCCGCGCCCAGCCAGGTGGCGAGGTAGCCGGCGGCGAAGCGCAGCGCCCCGGGCGAGGCGACCGCCATCGGGACGAGCGACGGCAGCATCATCGCCGCCATCATCGTGACCCAGACGACCGCGAACCAGCCGAGGTCGCCGAGGTCGGTGCCCGGGCCCATGTCCATGCCGTGCATGCGCTGGACGGTGATCGCCCAGCACACGCCGGCGACCGCGATCAGCCCAAGACTCGCTGCAGCTCTGTGAGGCACCCGTTCCACCCCATGTCCTGGGAAGCGCGACGCTCGTCGGTCGCGATTCCGGTGTTCACCATCCGCACCGTCGTCGAGCCCCCGGACTCCGCAAAGGTCAGCTCGATGAGCTGCTCGTTGCCGGGGACTTCGTCGAAGGTCCACGTCATCACGAGCCGGTGCGGCCGCTCGATCAGCCGGTACTCCCCTCCCATCGCGCGCTCCACGCCGTCGGGGCTGCGCATCACCACCCGGACCCGGCCGCCGACCCGGAGGTCCACCTCGGCCGACGGCGTGTCCCACTCGGCGAACGCGTGGAACCAGCGCCGCATCACCTCCGGGCTGGTCCAGGCGTCGAACACCTCCTCCGCGGTGGCGTCGAACGTCCGCTCGAGGCGCAGCTCGTAGGTCCCGCTCACCGTCGCTCCTCCAGGTATTCGCCGACCACGTCGAAGAGCCGCTCCCAGCGCTCCCGCTGGACGTCGATCCAGTCCGAGGCCTCCGCGAGCGCCTGCGGCCGCAGGGCCAGCCGGTGGCTCCTGCCGTCGATCACGCGGCTCACCACCCCCGCCTCCTCGAGCATCTTCAGGTGCCGCGAGATCGTCGGCTTCGAGACGCCGAAGTCGCGGGTCACCTCCCCCACCGTCGCCGTCCCGAGGCTCAGGCGCTCGACGATGTCGCGCCGGAGCGGGTGCGCGAGGGCTTTGAACGTATCGTTAGCCATTCTGCTAACTATATAGCCACGCGATCGAGAGGAGCTCGCACATGAGGATCGGCACGCAGGAGGAATGGCAGGCGGAGCGGGACGCGCTCCTGGAGGACGAGAAGGAGCTCACCCGCCGCGGCGACGAGCTGACCAAGCGAAGGCGCGAGCTCCCCTGGGTCCCCGTGGAGAAGGAGTACCGCTTCGCCACCAGCGACGGCGAGAAGACGCTCGAGGACCTGTTCGACGGCAGTTCCCAGCTCGTGATCTACCACTTCATGTTCGGGCCGCCGTACAGCGGGGGCTGCCCGGTCTGCACCTCGATCGCGGACACGCTCAACCCCCAGGTCCCCCACCTCAAGGCCCGCGACACGCAGCTGCTCCTGGCCTCTCGCGCCCCGATCGACCGCCTGCTCGCCTACCGCGACCGGCTGGGCTGGCAGATCGACTGGGTGTCGAACGACCACGAGTTCAACCAGGACATGGGCTTCCTCTTCAGCGAGGAAGACCTGAGGCCATGGCTCGACAGCGGCGACATCCCGTCCACCGTGGTGCAGAACGCGGAGATGTGCGGCACGGATCCGCTGGGCTACGTCACGGAGCGGCCGGGACTGACCGTGTACGCGCTCGCCGACGGCACGGTCTATCGCACCTACTGGACCACCAACCGCGGCCTCGAGGCTCCCGGAATGGCGTACTACGCGCTGCTCGACCGCACGCCGAAGGGCCGTGACGAAAGCGCCACGGAGCCGCTCTGGGTCCGGCGCCGCGACGAGTACTGAACTAGCGCACCAGGGTGAGCCGGGCCGACAGCGCCTTGCCGTGGGCCGGCAGCGCGATCAGCTTGTAGCTGCCCGCCCTCAGCGTCTTGCCGCCGAGGCGCTTGGGAAAGCGCACCGTGTTCTTGCCGGCATGGCCGTTCTTCACGGTCAGGTGCCCGACCGTGCGGAAGCGATGGTGGGCCCCGAGCCGTTGGAAGGTCAGGGTCACGCTGGAGCTCGTGTCCAGGTTGAAGGCGATCGTGGCGCGCTTGCCGATGTGGAAGCGTTTCGGGCTGATTCCCAGCCGGCTCAGCTTCGGCACGCTGCCGCCGCTTGACCCGTGGGTGCCCGCGGGCCCCGCGCCAGGACCCGCGGGCCCCGCGGTCTCGAAAGCCCCGAGGTCGGGCGCGGCGCCCTGCGCGCGCGGGTGGCCGTCCAGGTCGGTCGGCAGCGCGCGATCCTGCACGGCGCCGGCGTCGATCGCCGGCGAGCCGGGGCTCAGGTGGAAGTCGTTGTGTGCGGCATCGGCGAACAGCGGGTCGCCGGAGATGTTCCCGGCGCCCTCGGTGATCGCCGCGGGGTCCTGCTCGCCGCCGGCGGGGGTTCGGTTGACGAAGTCCGAGTGGTCGATGTGGATCACGCCCGGCGAGCAGAAGGCGCCCAGGCGGCAGCTCGTGACCGGGTTCGCGAAGAGGTCGACCATGTTGCCGCGGACGATGCTGTTGCTCACGATCAGGTCGGTGGGCGTCGACGGCTCGAGCGACTCGACCGAGTCCGAGACGAGACCTGCCGAGGAGCCGCTGACCGCGGTCGACCCGAGCACAACCAGGCTCCCGCCGTTCCGGGTTGCGGCCTCGATGCCCGCGCCGACCTCGCCGCCGGCAATGGCCAGCGAATCGACGATCAGGCCCTGTCCGGCGATCGCCGGGCCGCCCCTGGTGACGGTGGCGCGCACGCGGCGCGCCACCGACGTGGGCGCGTTCAGCACGAGCCCCTCGTTCACCGTGCTGTCCTCCACCAGGCCGGCGGTGACGAACGTGGGGCCGGTCTCGGCGATGAGCCCTCGGCTCGTGGCGGCCGGATTGATCATCGCGGGCGGCAGGAGCTCTCGGCCCACCGTGCTGCGCCGCACGGTCGAGTCCCGGTTGAGCGTGAGGCAGCTCTCGCTCAGGGTGGCGTTCAGCGTCGAGTCGTCGATCTCGAGCTTGCCCGCGTTCATCGCGTCGACGCACACCGGCCCGCTGATCACCGAGTTTCGGATCGTCGCGCTCACCCCCTGCCCCACGAGGAGGGCGGACGGACCCTCGTTCTCGCGCGAGATCAGGTTGCCATCGAGGTTGTCGATCTCGAGGTGGTCGAACGTCGTGCCCGACTGCGCGCTGCCGGCGACCGACAGCGTGGGCTGCGCGGCGCTGGACCTGATCACGGGGCGCGTCTGCGGGTCGGTGGCCACCCAGTGGAGCACGATCTGCGGGGGCGGCTTGGGCGTGACGTCGTAGGTGCCGTTCGCCAGGCTCAGCGTGTCCTGGTCCTGAGCGCTCTGAAGCGCGGTGTCGAGCGAGCACGGCAGGGAGATGTCCGTGCACTGGGTCTCGACGGGCGCCGTGCCGTTCGGGGAGGCGAAGCGGGTGGCGGCGAAGGCGGAGTTGGCGAGCAGGCCGAAGGCGGCGAGGGAGCAGACCACCAGCGCGACGCGGAGCTTGTGCATGCGGCGACGGTACGGCCACGCCGCGATTCCGGCATCGGGTGTTCCCCTATTTCGCCAGGAAGCCGAGCAGCAGCTCGTTGAACGCCTCGGGCGTCTCCAGCGGCGCCAGGTGGCGGGCGCCGGGGATCACCACGTGCCGTCCGTTCAGCCGGCTCGCGTAGAACTCGGCGGCGATCTGGAAGTCGGGCATGTCGTGCTCGCCGGTCACGACGAGCGCCGGGACGCTCAGCGCCCTGAGCGCGTCCGGGCTCGTCTCGAGCGGATCGTCGGCCTCGTCGACGTCGTCGGCCGAGAGCTGCAGGTCAAACGCGCGCCGCTGCATGGCGCCCACGCGGTCGCGCAGCGCCGGCGGCGCATCGGGCAGCAGCCAGGCGTCCACCACGGCGGCCACCGCGGCGTCGACGTCGTCGGCCTCGAGCGCCTCTTCCTCGGCGGCCCACGCCGCCTCGAGCTCGGGCGACGGGTCGATCCCCGGCGCGGGCGCCGAGACGAGCACGAGCGCCTGCGCCCGCTCGGGGGCCTCCATCGCCACGCAGACCGCCACCGCGCCGCCGAAGGAGGTCCCCACCAGCGCCGCTCGCTCCACGCCGAGCGAGTCGAGGGTCTCGAGCACGTCATCCCACGGGGCCAGCGGATCCGTGATCGGGGCCTCGTTGAAGCCGGGCAGGTCCATCGCGATCGCCCGGTGACCGGCTGCGGCGAGCGGCTCGAGCTGCTCGCTCCACATCGTCCGGTCGGTGATGCCGGCGTGCAGCAGGACCACGGGAGAGCCGTCGCCCGCTTCGTCGTACGGCAGCAGCACGCCCGGGAAGCTACCTGCTCGACCGCCGGAGCCAACGGAGTGAGGCATCGCTGAACCGCCAAGATCGCAGCGCGGCGTTCGGCGTCTGCGCGCCTGGGTAAACGGCTCACGACGCCCAGGGAAGGAGCCAGAGATGGCACGAGGCAAAGCGGCCGCAAGCGATAGCCGTAAAAGCCGCTCGACGCGGAACGGCAACCGCTCGCAGAGCTCGGGCCAGGGGCTGCCGGACTACTCGCTCGTGGATCCCGAGCGGATCGAGGAGGCCGTCGACGTCTATGTCGATGCGCCGGTGGTCAAGGTCGACGAGATCAAGTTCGAGCTCGACGACCTGAGGGCGCACCTCGCGGTGCTGGCCGAGGCCGGGCAGTTCGTCCAGATCAACGCGGGGGCCGCGGTGCGTCTGGGCAAGGTCGAGCTCGACATCAAGTCCGTGGAGACACAGGCCCTGCTCGAGGCGCGCCTGGACAACGTCACGGCGATCCTCGCCCGCGTGCTGACCACGCTCGACCGCAATCCGGAGCTTCTTGCGAGCGTCGGCGAGGCCCTTGGCGACGTCGGCGGCGGCGCGCACGACCTGCTCACGGACACGGGGGATGTGGTGAAGAGCGCCGGCAAGGGCGCCGAAAGCGCGGTGCAGGACGTCGGCCGGGGCGCCGGTCGTGGCGTCGCCGGGCTGGGTCAGGGAGCGGAGCAGGGAGTCGAGGGCCTCGGCCAGGGAGCACAGCAGGGAGTCGAAAGTCTCGGCCAAGGAGCACAGCAGGGCGTGCAGGGTGTCGGCCAGGGGGCCCAGCAGGGCCTACAGGACCTCGGCCAGGGCGGAGGAGGCGGCTGATGGCTCAGAGCAAGACGAAATCGCAGCGCTCCACCCCCGCGCGTCGCGGCGGCGGCACACCCTCTCGCAACGGCAAGCGGAATGCCGGTCCCCGCGACAAGGACGGTGGACTCCGGCCCGCCCAGCAGGCGCGCAGGGAGTTCAACGACGCGGACCGCGAATACCGGCGCTACATCACTCGCGAGGAGGAGGACCGGGCCGGCCCGCCGGACGTCCTGCTCGACGTGCCGGAACTGCGGGTCGAGAGCATCCACCTCGAGGTCGACGACCTGGACGCGCACGTGGCGCTGAAGGCGAAGGTGCTGAATCTCGTGAAGCTGAACGTCGGCATCGACGTGCACCTGAGCCGGGTGAAGCTCGACATCAAGGGCGTCGAGGCCGAGCTGGTGCTCAAGGCCCGTCTCGACCACGTCACCGCGATCGTCGACCGCCTGATGACGAGCCTCGACCGCAACCCCGAGCTCGTGAAGGGCCTGAGCAAGGCCGTGTCGCAGGTCGGCGAGGGAGCCGGCGAGGCCGTGGGCAAGACCGGCGATGCGGCCAAGGACATCGGCCAGGGCGCCCAGGGCGCCCTGAAGGACGTCGGGAAGGGCGCCGGGGAGGCCACGGGCGACATCGGCCAGGGCGCCGGCCAGGCGGTCGGCGACGTGGGCCAGGGCGCCGGCCAAGCCGTGGGCGACGTGGGCCAGGGCGCCGGCCAGGCCGCCGGCAACCTCGGCGGACTCGTCGGCGGCGTCGGGCAGACCGTGGGACAGGCCGGACAGGCGCTTGGCGGGCTCGGTCAGGGACAGCAGCAGCAGAGCGCAAATGGCGGTGCGGGTGAAGCGCCCCGCCCGGGCGCGCTCGCCAAGGAGATGGCCAAGCTGATCGGGCAGGCCGCGTCGGGCGAGGCGCGAGACATCTCGATCGCCGCCACCCGGAAGGTGCGCGAGCTGGGCGAGCGTCGCGAGCAGCGACGGGCCGACAAGTACCACGCCACCGAGGCGGCCATCCGCATGGCCGACGAGCTCGGAATCGACCTCGCGACCATCGACGGCACCGGCGCCGAGGGACGGATCACCGTCAGTGACGTCCGGGAGGCGCAGGAGGCATGAGCGGCGAGGAGCCCGACCTGGAGATGCGGGCAGCCGTGAGGGCGAAGGAGCTGCGCTTCGAGGTGAAGCCCGAGGTCGAGGTCAGGGCATACGGCGAGTCGCCCTATACGGCTGAGTCGAACTCGGAGCGCGAGAACCTGCCGGACGGCGAGCTGGAGCCGGGCGTGACCTACCGGGACCTGGCGGTCCGCTGGCGGGCGGCGGCCCGGCTGCGCGACCCAGAGCTCTGACTCAGCGTCGCGGCAGGCGCCGCGCGGTCAGGCCGTTCAGCACGACCTCGATGGGCGACTGGCGATCCGCTTCGCCCGCCTGCTCGCGCATACGGCGGACCTCCACGGCCAGCTCTCCGGCGTTCCTTCCCGCGCGGCTCAGCTGCTTGGCGACCTCGCCCAGCCCGTCGTGGCGCTCCCACGGCAGCCGCGGCCTAGCACCGCGGCCGATCAGCACGCCGCCAATCACTCCGGCGACCGCCGTCCCTGCGGCGATCGCCGGCACCTTTGCCTCATGAACTCGCATCGCGCGCCCCTAGGACAGCGCCTTGCTCATCTTCTTCGCCTGCGCGCTGACCTTCCGGACGTCGTCCCCGGTGGTCTCGAGCTGCTCGGCGACGTTGCCGATCTGCTTCGCCACGTGCTTCATGTCGAGCTTCCGCATGCGCGGAAGCGGTATGCCGAGGACACGCGGCCGGCGCATGCGCTTCACCGCGGCGCGGCCGGCGAGGCCGATGGCCGCGCCACCCGCCACTGCCCCGACCGCCGCACGGCCCACCGTGCCGGCGCCGTCCCACGCCTTGGCGGGGACGGACTTCACGGTTTCGACGGTGCCGTTCTGGCTCTGCGCCCGGCTCTGCGCAGCAGTCGAGCGGCTCCGGCTGCGCGCGCGCGAGCCGTTGGAGCGTGCCTTGGTTCCCGAGTTGCCGCTGCTCGACCGCGTCTTGTTCGCGTTGCTCTTGGCGGCTGTCGTTCGCTTGGCAGCTGTTGTTCGCTTGGCAGCGGTCGATCGCGACCGGCTGTTCTTTCTCTGGCTGGTGGCCATCCATGCCTCCTAAAGGCGGGGTACACGGCGCTGGTACCCAGTCGACCCCCGCCATAACGGCCCGGAGGCCGGGAAATGCCTGCAGTTGGCGTCTTCGCGCTCCGGCGGTCAGGATTCGGCGTGACGCGGATGGTCCCGTTGCTGCTCCTTACATTGGCGCTGAGCGCGCCCGCCGATCCCGGGTATGTCTTCGCCCGCTCGCTCGCCGACGCCGGGCCCCGCCCCGCGGCCGGCACGGCCGAGCGCCACACTCACCTGCGGATCGCCAAGGTCTTCAAGCGCGCCGGCCTGGCGGTGAGCTACGAGCGCTTCGGCGTCCCCGGCAAGGGACGCTCGCGCGACGTGATCGGAGTGCTCGACACGAGCGCGAGCTGCCTCCGCATCGTCATGGCGCACGCCGACTCGATGCCGCAGACACCGGGCGCCGTGGACAACGCGTCGGGCGTCGGCGTGCTGGTGGACCTGGCGCCGCGCCTGGCGAAGATCAGGCCGAGCTGCGACGTCTGGCTCGTGGCCACGGGCAGCGAGGAGCGGGGCTACACGGGGCGGCCGAATCACCTGGGCGCCGGCGCGCTGCTGCACCCGGTACGAACGGAAGGCCGCACGCGCGACCTGAGGATCGCCCTCGCGCTCGACGAGGTGGGACGCGGCGACGACTTCGAGCTGCGCTCGAACGCGGCCGGCGTGCGAAGCAACGTGGAGGGCGCGGTGCTGCGCGCCGCGCGCGGGACCGGTGCTCGCGTGAGGTGGGTGCGCGACGACGGCACCGGCAACTCGGACCACCGTGAGTTCCAGCTCGCGGGTCTCCCGGCGGCGAAGCTCGGTCAGCCGGGCAACCCCTGCCGCCACCGGCCGTGCGACACGGCGGGCAAGCTCCAGCGGCGCACCTTTCCGATCGTGCGCCGGACGGTGGAGCGCCTGCTTCGCGCCTAGCGCGGGCGGGCGAGCTTGAGCAGCAGCTTCTGGCGGTAGGTGACCGCGCCGTGGCGCGCGCCCGGCCAGCGAACGTAGGTGGCCGTGACGTGGAGTGATCGGCGTTGGCGCAGCAGCCGGGCCACCGGCTTCGAGATAGGGACGGTGTAGATGGGGCAGCGCGTCCCGGGCGGCGGGCACACCCCCCTGCCGGCCACGACCGAGCGTCGTCCGAGCTTCACGTGGATCGTCAGCGTGCCCGCGCAGCTGTCCCACTCCCACTCCCAGTAGGACCCCGGTCCCAGGTTGAAGCACCCGACCATGAGTTGCGCCTTGCGGTTGGGTCGCATCGCGACCCGCGTCGGGAGGAGGCGGAACTTCGACGGCAACCCGTGGACCGACTCGCAGCTCTTGCGAACGTCCCGCGCGTCACCGAGCGCCACTCGATCCATGCCGGGCCCGCAGTCGATGTGGTCGACGAAGAGGTCCGTGCTCTCGAAGCGATCGTTTCCCGGACCCCCGTCCACGCGATCGGCCCCCCAGCCGTCCACGATCACGTCGTCGCCGCCGAGACCTCGGATCACGTCGTCGCCGCCTCCGGCAAGGAGGCGGTTGGAACCATCGTTGCCGGTGACCGTGTCCGGCTCACTTCCGGTGGTCGCGTTCTCGACGTTTCGGATGCTGTCCCCCTCGCCTGCCTCGCCCTGCTGGGCCGCGGGGTTCGACAGGTCGACCGTCACCCGGCCGGTGCGGTCGCGTTCGATCACCTCGTCCGTGCCGGGACCGCCGTCGAACACGTCCGCGTCGTGCGCGGCCTCGGTGTCGCCGGACGCGAGGACGTCGTCGCCGGGTCCGCCGTTCAGCACGTCGTGCCCGCCCCCGCCCTGAAGGGAGTCCGCCCCGGTGCCGCCGTTCAGCACGTCGTCGCCAGGTCCGCCCAGCGTGTAGCTCCACTGGTTGTTGCACGCGTTCAGCACGTCGTTGCCCGGGCCACCGTTCATCTGGCAGCCGCCGCTCAGCGTGTCGTTGCCCGGCCCGCCGCTGATCAGGGTCCCCTCCCCGATGGCGGGACCCAGCAGGGTCAGCCGATCGTCCATGTCGCCCAGGTCGGCCATGATGATCGGCACGATCACCTCCGGATTGCAGACGGCCGAGTGGGCGTTCACGGCGGTGCAGCCGGAGCCCACGCTGAGCGGCGCCCCCAGGTCGCTGACCTGGAAGCCGCCCGTGGTCTGCTGGATCGTCACGTCGTTCGCCTCACCCGCGGCGGCCGTGAAGTAGATGTAGCCGTCGACGGTCGTGGGCGGCGACGGCGGTGCGGTCCGTACGCTGCTCGCCGAGGCGGGCGACGCCGCGGCGAACACGAGCACCAGAACTGCCGCCGAAAGGGCCAGACGCATGGTCACTGATGGATTGAACCCCACCAGCGACGGAATGGAGCGCTAGGTCTGTCTCAGCCGGCCGTCTGCAGTTCGATCACGCGCGGCCGCACATGCCCACCGACCCGAAGGGCGAGAGCGTTGGCCTCGCGAAGCGTGAGGCCTGAAGCGACTGTGACACCGTTCTGCGCTGTGACGTCGAATACCTTCATGTCCCCTCCCGAGGGGAAAGCCTTCTACTAAGCGCGTTCTTCGGTCCCTGACCCTGCCTTTTGATACCTCAACGGAGGGAGTTTCCCTGCCTAACCTGGGATCTCGGCGCCGGAAGGCAAACCCTGCTCGACGTAGCGAGCGTAGTAGTCCTTCCAGACGGCGCTCGGATCTCTACCCGGTGCAGCGGTTTTCATCCCGGAGAGATGCTCGTCGAGGGTGTCGAGGCAGACGTGCCAGCCGGCGGCGTCGCGCGCTGCCTTCTCGGTCTCGGACAGGATGTCGGTGAGCCGGAGGAGACATTGGTCGTTCTCGAGTGGCTCGAGGTCGAAGCGCAGCTCGTCGGGACCCCAGGTGAAGTGGAAGCTGCGCGGCGGGTCGTAGGCCAGCACCTCGCCCTCCATCTCCGGGTAGTCCATGCCCTCGGGGAAGCGGAAGTGCATCCGGCCGCCGACGCGCGCGTCGATCTCCACGCGGTTCGGGAACCAGGCGGCGAGCTCGTCCGGCTCGGTGATCGCACGCCAGACGGCGTCGACCGGGTGGGCGAGCCGGCGCTCGAACACGAGCGCGGGCCGGTCGTCGACCTCGACGTAGGTGCCGTTCATCGGCCTGTCCTCTCGCTTCGGGTGCTGTCGAGATGACGCTCGAGGGCGTCGAGCCGCTCGGTCCAGAACCGGCGGTATGGCGCGAGCCAGGCGTCGAGCTCGGCCAGGGGCTTCGGGTCGAGCTCGTAAACGCGCCGCTGCGCGTCCTGCCGCACCGTGACGAGCCCCACCTCGCGCAGGACCCGCAGGTGCTTGGACATGCCCGGCTGCGTGATGCCGAGCGCCTTCACGAGCTCCCCCACCGGCCGCGGCCGCTCACGAAGGAGCTCGATCGTGGCGCGGCGGTTCGGGTCCGAGAGCGCCGACCAGGTGGAAGCTGCCATAGCTCACATATAACCAGATCGGTATATACCCGTCAAGGCATACTCCAGAACGGAGATACTGCGCGCTCGATGATCCGGCGAACGGTTCTGGCCCTGGTCCTGCTCGCGCTCTTTGCCGCACCCGCGGGCGCGGCCACGAAGAAGCTCGGCAGCGTCTCGCTGCACCGCTGCGGCGGCGGGCAGCACGGCTGGTGCGGCTCGGTCGAGCGGCCGCTGGATCCGGGCCGGCCGCACGGGCCGAGGATCGCCATCGCCTTCCACTGGCTGCCCGCGAGCCATCCCGCGAAGAAGCCGGCGATCGTGGCGGTTGAGGGCGGCCCCGGCTACCCGTCCACCGGCAGCCTCTACGAGTACCACGGCATCTACAGCCCGCTGCTGCGCACCCGCAGCCTGCTGCTCGTGGACAACCGCGGGACCGGCGGCTCTGCGCTGATCAACTGCCCGAGCGTGCAGCGCTACAACGGGGTGACCTCCGGCCCCGAGTTCGCCACCCGGGTGAAGTCGTGCGCGCGCCGGATCGAGCGCACCTATCCGGGCGTGCACGCCGCCGACCTGTTCGGCACCGCCTACGCGGCCGAGGATCTGGCCGCGGTCATCCGCGCGCTTCGCCTCGGCAAGGTCGACCTCTACGGCGACTCCTACGGCACCTACTTCTCGCAGTCGTTCATGGCCCGCCATCCGGAGCTGCTGCACTCGGTCACGCTCGACTCGTCGTACCAGGTGCTGGGGCTCGACCCCTGGTACGCGTCGTCCGGGCCGGTGGCGATGAACGCCCTGAACGTGGTTTGCTCCCGCAGCCCCGGCTGCACGGGGAGCGCGAGCGGGCGGCTCGCGCAGCTGCTGGCACAGCTGCGCGCCGCGCCGCTCACCGGCTCCACGCGCGACTCCGACGGCAGTCGCACCCACGTGGAGGTGACCCCCCGCACCCTCGTGGACCTGGTCCAGGACGCCGCCTCGGACCCCGTGATCTACCGCGAGCTCGACCCGTCGGTGACCTCCGCGCTGGCGGGCGATCCGCTGCCGCTCCTGCGCCTCGCCGCCCAATCGAACACGTACGACCACGGTGTGAGCACTCCCGACTACTTCTCCGACGGCCTCTACTTCGCGGTGTCCTGCGTGGACTATCCGCAGCTCTTCCGCATGAGCTCGACGCCCGCGCAGCGGCGCATCGAGCTGGCGGCGAGCATGGCCGTCCCGCCCGCTCCGAACCTGCTCGCTCCGTTCACCTCGGACGAGTGGCTGAGCATGAGTGCATACGACGAGCCGTTCATGGCCTGCCTCGACTGGCCGCAGCCGGCGCACTCCGCTCCGGCGGTGCCACCGGGTTCGAAGCCGCTGCCCGCCTCGGTGCCGGTCCTGATCGTCGGCGGCGAGCTCGACTCGCTCACGCCCGAGCCGGACGTGGAGAGGTTCGGCCCCACGCTCGGGGCCCACGTGCGGATCGTGAAGCTGGCGAACGCCGTGCACGTGAGCTCCGAGGGCGACACGTACCTGATCGGCGCCACCCGCTGCGCGCGCAAGATCATCCGGGCGTTCGCCCGCGATCCGTCGAAGCTCGACTCGATCGACACGGGCTGCGCGGCGGCGATCCCGCCCGTGCACACCGCAATCGCCTACCCCCCGACATTTGCGGCGGCGGCGCCGGCCACGCTCGTCTCCGGGCGCGATCCGGGCATCGACGCCCGCCGCGCCGCCACCGTGGCGGCGGGCGCGCTTGGCGACGCGATCATCCGGCGCGTGTATTCCGGAGCCGACGAACCCGGTCCGGGCCTGCGTGGCGGAACCTTCCTGAGCGTGGGTGGGACCCATTTCAAGCTGAACGCCGTGCGCTTCGTCGGCGACGCGTCGGTGTCCGGTAAGGGCGAGCAAGATCCGGCGACGACCGTCACGACGGGCGACCTCACGGTGACCACGCCGTCCCGCGCCAAGGTGAGGGTCACCCTGCACTGGAGCCAGCGCTCGCCGACCGCCAGCGCGAAGATCGGCGCCGCGACCCTTTCGCTGCCCGCCCCGTAGCTCGGCACAATGCGCTGACCCAATGGGTCAAGCGGAACTCCTGATCGCGGGAATCCTCGTGGGCGTGGCGGGCCTCAGCGCGCTGGCGCGCCTGCTGGCGGTCCCCTACCCCATCGTGCTCGTCATCGGCGGCGCCCTGTTCGGCTTCGTGCCCGGCGTCGAGGCCGTGCACCTCGATCCGGACGTGGTGCTCGTGGTGTTCCTCCCACCGCTGCTGTATGGCGCCGCGTTCTTCGCCAACCTCGGCGACCTGCGGGCCAACCTGCGCTCGCTGACCATGGTGTCGGTCGGCCTCGTGCTGGTCACGATGGTCGTGGTCGCGTGGGCGGCTCACATGCTCGTCCCCGACATGTCGTGGGCGGCGGCGTTCGTGCTCGGCGCTGTCGTCTCCCCCACGGACCCGCTGGCCGGCGCGCTGATCATGCGCCGGATCGGGGTGCCGCGCCGGATCGTGAGCGGTGTCGAGGGCGAGGGCCTGTTCAACGACGCCACCGCGCTGGTGGCCTACAAGGTGGCCGTCGCCGCGGCGGTGAGCGGCAGCTTCTCGCTCGGCGAGGCGAGCCTGAAGTTCGTCCTCGGTGCCGTGGGCGGCATCGCGATCGGGTTCGCCGCGGCCTGGGTGATCGCCTGGATCCGCGCGCGCATCCAGGACCCGCAGGTGAGCATCACGATCTCGCTGCTCAGCGGCTACGCGGCGTTCATCCCGGCGGACGAGATCGGCGCGTCGGGCGCGCTCGCCGCCGTCACGTGCGGGCTGTTCATGGGCTTTCGCGGTCCCAGCATCATCTCGGCGCGCGTGCGGCTTCAAGGGTTCATGGCGTGGGACATCGTCGACTTCCTGCTGAACGCCACGCTGTTCGTGCTCGTCGGGCTGCAGCTGCACTCCGTGGTGAACGAGGCGCACCACGCGCACGGGGCGGGCAAGCTGATCGGCTGGGGCATCCTGATCACCGCGGTGGTGGCGGGAGTGCGCATCGTCTGGTTCTTCACGATGCCGTACGTGATCCGCGCGATCGACCGCCGGCCACAGCAGAGGCTGCGAAGGGTCGGCTGGCGTCCGAGGTTCGTGATCGCCTGGGCCGGAATGCGCGGCGCGGTGTCGCTGGCGGCGGCGCTCGCCATCCCGTTCACCACCGACGCGGGCGGCCCGTTCCCCGAGCGCAACCTGATCATCTTCCTCACCTTCTGCGTGATCTTCGGGACGCTCGTGGTGCAGGGCCTGTCGCTGCCCAAGGTGATCCACTGGCTGGGAGTCCGCCCCGACGAGACCGAGGAGAACGAGGAGCTGCGGGCCAGGCTCACCGCGGTGAAGGCCGCCCTCGCGCAGCTCGACACGCTGGCCGAGGAGGAGTGGACGCGCGACGAGACGATCGAGCGGATGCGCGCCATGTACGACTACCGCAAACGGCGCTTTGCGGCGCGCGCCGGGAAGATCGAGGACGACGGCTACGAGGACCGGTCGCTGGCCTACCAGCAGATGGTCCAGATCGTGCTTGCGGCGCAGCGCGAGGCCCTCGTGACCCTGCGCAACAACGGCGAGATATCGAACGAGATGGCGAACCGCCTGATGCAGGAATTCGACCTCGAAGAGGTGCGGCTCGAGATCTAGTCACATGCGCCAACTGCTGTTTGCCGCGGCCCGGCTCGGGCACCTTCGGGGGCAAGCGAGCAAGGAGGTCTTGTCATGTCCACCGGCGCAATCATCGTCATCGTCGTAGTGGCCGCGATCATCGTCATCGCGCTTCTGGTCGCGCTGCCGCGGATGCGCGCGCGCAGCATCGAGCGCAAGCGTCAGCGGGAGCTGGAGCAGCGGCGCGAGACCGTCGCCAGCGAGCATCGTCAGGAGGCAAGCGCCCGCGTGGAGCGCGCGGAGGCCGCCGAGCAGCGGGCCCGCATCGCCGAGCAGGAGGCCCGCCGTGAGCGTGCCGAGGCCGATCTCCACCAGGAGCGCGCAACCGCCACAGAGAGCGGGCTCGTCGACGACGAGCTGATGGGCGACGGCGACCGGCCCGTCGACGACACGCGCGACCGCGACCGCCCGATCGACGGCACAGGCGAGCGCGGCCGGCCCGTCGATGGCACAGGCGACCGCGACCGCGACCGTGCCGACTACGACCTGTCGCGCGACCGCCGTTTCGCCCGCTCCGAAGAGGAGGAGGAAGCGGCGCGCCGGGAGGAGGCCGCCCGCCGGCAGTAGGCCTGGCGGGCCACCGGCCCGTGCGGTAACGTGGCCGTGGCCGCCGTAACTGGCGCAGGAGGTGGAGCACCACCGTGGAGCGGCGGCCTCGATCGTTACGCCGCGCGCCTGGGCACCCATCCGCTACCGAGGAGGTGCCCGTGAGCCTGCAGTCCGTCGACCCCGACGTGGCGCGCCTGCTCGAGGAAGAGCTCGAGCGGCAGCGCACCACGATCTGCCTCATCCCGTCCGAGAACCACGTCTCTCCAGCGGTGCTGGAAGCCGTGGGCAGCGTGTTCAACGACAAGTACTCGGAGGGCTACCCCGGCAAGCGCTACTACGAGGGCCAGCAGGTGATCGACCAGCTCGAGCCGCTGGCCACCGGGCGTGCCGAGAAGCTGTTCGGCGTCGACCACGCGAACGTGCAGCC
>DATNBJ010000371.1:0-8988 GCA_035572055.1 Thermoleophilaceae bacterium
AGCGGGAAGCTCGAATAGATCGTGAGCGTGCTTCCACTCACGTCGGCCGAGCTACTGCCTCCTCCGCCTCCACCACCGCAGGCAGCAACGCCCACGGCAGAGGCGACAGCGAGGCTGGATACAGCCAACCAACGTCCTCGCACGGACATTCCCTCCTCTGGGAAAAATGGGGTGAGAGGTCGGCGATGTTAGCCGCGCGTTCCGGACGTTGCAATGCGCCGCAACGGCGAGAGGGCATTAAGCCTTTGTTGCGGCCCGGCGGTCTGTATGTTGCTGCGCGATGCGCATCGGGATCCTCACCGGTGGCGGTGACTGCCCTGGACTGAACGCCGTGATCCGCGCGATCGTGCGGAAGGGAATCGACCGCTACGGGCACGCGATCGTCGGCTTCCGCGACGGCTGGCGCGGGCCACTCGAGAATGTCTACGAGGAGCTGACGATCGAGTCCACCCGCGGGATCCTGCCGCGCGGAGGGACCATCCTCGGCTCGTCCCGGACCAATCCGTTCGCGCGCGAGGACGGCTTCGAGCGCATCCGCGAGAACATGCAGGGCCTCCACATCGACGGACTGATCGCGATCGGCGGCGAGGACACGCTCGGCGCCGCCGCCAAGCTGTCGGAGGGCGGACTGCCGGTGATCGGCGTGCCCAAGACGATCGACAACGACCTCGGCGCGACGGACATGACGTTCGGCTTCGACACCGCCGTGCAGGTGGCCACCGACGCGATCGACCGGCTCCACACGACGGCCGAGAGCCACCACCGGATCATGATCGTGGAGGTGATGGGCCGGCACGCCGGCTGGATCGCCCTGCACTCGGGGCTCGCCGGCGGCGCGGACGTGATCCTCATTCCGGAGCGGCCGTTCGACATCGAGGAGGTCTGCCGGCTGATCCGCCGCCGCCACTCGCGCGGGCGCTACTTCTCGATCGTCGTGGTGGCCGAGGGAGCCACTCCGGTGGCGGGGACGCTCGAGGTGCTGGACGGCGACACCGACGAGTTCGGCCACGAGCGGCTGGGCGGCATCGGCCAGGTGCTCGAGCGCGAGATCGAGCGCCGCACCGGCTTCGAGTCGCGCGCCACGATCCTCGGCCACATCCAGCGGGGCGGAACGCCGACCGCCTTCGACCGCGTGCTGGCCACGCGCCTGGGCATCGCGGCGATCGACGCCGCGAGCGACGGCAAGTGGGGCATGATGCCGGCGCTGCGCTCGATGCGGATCGAGCTGGTGCCCCTGGCGGACGCGGTCAGGGAGCTGCACACGGTGCCCGAAGAGGACTACGAGGTCGCCGAGGCGTTCTTCGGGTGAGGTGTGGGGTCTGGGGTGTGGGAAACGACTCAGGTCCGGGGCGCTTTCCCCACACCCGACACCCCACACCCCGATCAGGCGTTGCCGAGCAGCCTTTGCACGAACGGTCGCACTGCCCGCACGGTGACCGCGATGACCAGCAGCAATACCGTGACCAGGAATGGGTCGACCGGCTTCCAGCCGAGGGCGAAGCCCACGATCCAGAACGCCAGGCCGAAGGTGAGGGTGATCAGCAGACCCATCGGAGGCCGGGAGCTTAGCGACCCAGCGGCTACGAGAAGCGGCTGCGGACCTTGGTCACCGCGTTGAACGCCGCGAGCATCGCCTTCTCGCCCTGCGAGTCGCGCTGCGGCAGCAGGCCCAGACCGCGGGCGAACGCGGCGCCGTCGTAGTAAGCGGTGTTGCGGACGATCTTGCCGTCCTCGACCTCCACGCAGTCGCAGCCGCGGACCTCGATCCGCTTGCCGGTGGGCTCGATCCCCTGGAACGGCGCGCCCGTGAATGTGCCACGTGCCCGCCACTCGACGGCGACCACGCTCGCGGTCGGCGTCATCCGCTCGACGACGAACTCCATGTCGGGGAAGGCGGCGAACATCCCGGCGAAGAAGGCGCGTATCTCGCCGGGTCCGCGGAAGATGCCGACGGGTATCAGCTCGTCGATCCCGTCCTCGGACCAGTACGCGGCCATTCCGTCCGGGTCGCGCGCCGCGACCGCGTCGAAGTATCCGCGTGCGATCTCCTCGCTCATCTGGGCTTTTGTACGTCGTCTTTGCGCTGTGGCTGCCATGCCGGTGAACATAACACCGGCATCGGAGGGCTCTTAGGCGATCGCATCCGCGAGCTCCGCCACGACTTCCCGGACCCCGTCCGGACCCCGCTCCCCCGCCGCCCGCACGATCCGGCTGCCGACGATGACTCCGTCCGCGATGTCCGCCACCATGCCGGCCTGCTCGCTCGTCGAGATGCCGAAACCAACGGCCACGGGCACGGTTGTCGCTGCCTTCACACGGGCGACCGTATCGCCCAGCTCCGCAGGTAGGCGGCTGCGCTCGCCCGTGGTGCCGGTCAGCGAGACCGTGTAGACGAAGCCGCGGGCGTCCGCTCCGATTGCGGCGAGCCGGTCGGGCGGCGTGTTGGGCGCCGCCAGCGCGACCAGTGCCAGGCCGCGCTCGTCGCACGCCGCTCGCAGCTCGCCGGACTCGTCGTGTGGCAGGTCCGGCACGATCATGCCCGCCGCGCCCGCCGCCGCGGCGAAGTCCGCAAACGCCTCCGCCCCGCGACTGACGATCGCGTTCGCGTAGACCATCAGCACGACGGGCAGCCGCGGCGAGAGCGCCTCGCACACCCGCAGGACTCCCTGCAGCGTGGCCCCGGCCGCAAGCGCGTCGGTGGCCGCGGCGTGGATCACCGGCCCGTCGGCGAGCGGGTCCGAGAAGGGAATGCCCAGCTCGATCAGGTCGGCGCCCGCGTCGGCGCACGCCTCGCCCACCGCCAGCGAGGTGTCGAGGTCGGGAAAGCCGCCCATCAGGTACGGCATGAGCGCCGCCCTTCGCCCGTGCGAGGCGAAGGCCGCGGCGATCCTGTCACTCAAGTGAGAGCACCTCGTCGAGGTCCTTGTCGCCGCGCCCGGAGAGGGTGACGAGGTCCGGCCCGGGCCCGGGGTTCGCCAGGACCCACGCCAGCGCGTGCGAGGACTCGAGCGCCGGGATGATGCCCTCGAGGCGGCAGACCCGCTTGAACGCGTCGACGGCCTCGGCGTCGGTGACCGCCACGTAGGTGGCGCGGCCGCTGTCGCGCAGCTGTGCGTGCTGCGGCCCCGAGCCCGGGTAGTCGAGCCCGGCGGAGATCGAGTGGGCCTCGAGGATCTGGCCCTCCTCGTCCTGAAGCACGGCGGACATCGAGCCGTGCAGGACGCCGCGCGCGTTGGTGGTCAGCGGCGCGCCGTGGCGGCCCGTGGCGATCCCCTCTCCCGCGGCCTCCACGCCGATCAGCTCCACGCCTTCGTCGTCGATGAACGAGACGAAGGTGCCGATCGCGTTCGAGCCGCCGCCCACGCAGGCGATCACGCGCGCCGGCAGCCGGCCGGTGACCTCGAGGAACTGCGCGCGGGCCTCGTCGCCGATCACCCGCTGCAGGTCGCGTACGAGCGACGGGAACGGCGAAGGTCCCACCGCCGAGCCGATCACGTAGTGCGTGGTGGCCACGTTCGCCACCCAGTCGCGAATGGCGGCGCTGACCGCCTCCTTCAGGGTGCGGGCGCCGGCGTCGACCGCCTCCACCGTGGCGCCGAGCAGGCGCATGCGCTCCACGTTCGGGCGCTGGCGGCGCATGTCCTCGGTGCCCATGTAGACGACGCACTCCACGTCGAGCAGCGCGCACGCGGTGGCGGTCGCGACGCCGTGCTGGCCGGCGCCGGTCTCCGCGATGATCCGCGTCTTGCCCATGCGCTTGGCGAGCAGCACCTGGCCGAGCGCGTTGTTCACCTTGTGCGCGCCGGTGTGGTTCAGGTCCTCGCGCTTCAGATAGACCTCGAACCCGGCCGCCTCGGACAGGCGCCGGGCCGCGTACAGCGGGCTCGGCCGCCCCACCCAGTCGCGCAGGAGATGCTCGAGCTCGAGCTGGAAGCCGGGGTCCGAGCGGGCCGCGATCCAGGCCTGCTCGAGCTCGTCGAGCGCCGGGACCAGGGTCTCCGGCACGTAGCGGCCCCCGTAGGGGCCGAAGCGCTGTTCCACCGCGGTCAAACGGCCGCCTTGGGTACGGCGGCGTCCGCCTGCTCCACCGCGCGGAAGAAGGCCTCGAGCTTCGCCGGATCCTTGCGGCCCGGTGCGGCTTCGGTGCCGCTGGCGCTGTCGACCGCGAACGGGTGCACCGCCGCGATCCCCTGCCCCACGTTGCCGGCCGTCAGGCCGCCGGAAAGGACGATCGGCACGTGGCGGTCGTGCGCGTCGACGAGGTCCCACTGGAACGTCTCGCCGGTGCCGCCGCGGTGGCCCGGCACGTAGGCGTCGAGCAGGTGGTAATCCACCTCGTAGGAGTGGAGCGCGCGGATGCTGCCCGCGTCCTTCACCCGGATCGCCTTCATCACCCTGCAGCCCGTCCGGCGCCCGGCCTCGCGGCAGAACGCCGGGCCCTCGTCGCCGTGAAGCTGGAGAATGCTGAGCGAGCAGCGGTCCGCCAGCTGGGCCACCTCGTCGAGCGTCGCGTTCACGAAGACGCCCACCAGCTCGAGCTTGCGCCGCAGCTCGGCCGCGATCTCCTCGGCGGCCTCGGGGTCGCAGCTGCGCACGCTTCCGTCCCAGAAGATCATCCCCACCGCCCATGCGCCGAGCTCGGCCGCGAGGCGGGCGTCCTCGATGTTGGTGGTGCCGCAGCTCTTGACCTGAGTCACGCCGCCAATGGTGGCAGCTGGCGGACGAGGCCCCTTCGGCCGCCCCTACGGGAAGGGGAACGGGTCCTGGGTGCTCTGCGAGCCCGAGTCCACGGAGGCCGGGCGATTGCCGAGCGTCACGGTCGTGCTCTTCAGCTTGTTGCCCCGATAGAACTGGACCACGACCTTGTCGCCGGGCTTCTTGGTGGCGAGCACCGTGGCGATGTCGTCGGGCTTCGTGATCGCCCTGTTGTCCACCTTCACGATCATGTCGCCCCCCGCCACGAGGCCGCCGGCGAGCTGAGTCCCGCCGGACTTGATGCCCGCCTTGTCGGCCGGGCTGCCCTCGGTGACCTCCTGTACGAGGGCGCCCTTGTTGGTGGGCAGGTTGAGGCTCTTGGCGTCGTCGCCCGTGAGGCCGGCGGTGGTCACGCCGAGGAAGGCGTGTGCCACCCGGCCGCTCTTCTCGAGCTGCGGGATCGCCGCCTTGGCGGTGTTGATCGGCACCGCGAATCCGATGCCCACGTTGCCGTTGCCGTTGCCGCCCGTCGCGATCTGCGAGTTGATACCGATGACCTGGCCCTGCGCGTTGAGCAGCGGGCCGCCCGAGTTACCGGGATTGATCGCGGCGTCTGTCTGGATCACGTTGTTGATCGTGAAGTGGTTCGGCGCCTCGATCTGGCGCTGGAGCGCCGAGATGATTCCCGTCGTGACCGTGCGGTCGAACCCGAACGGGTTGCCGATCGCGATCGCCGGGTCGCCGACCTGGATCTTGCTCGAGTCGCCGAGGGGAAGCGGGTGGAGCTTCGTGGCCTTCGGGTCCACCCGGATGAGGGCGAGGTCGGTCGAGGGGTCCTGGCCGACGAGCGTGGCCGGGATCAGGTTGCTGTCGCCGAACCGCACCGCGATCTCCGAGGCGCCCTCGACCACGTGCGCGTTGGTGAGGATGTTGCCCTTCGTATCGATCACGAGGCCAGAGCCGGTCGCGGTGCCCGTCTGCCCGGTGCCGAAGGGCGAGCTGGTCTGGTCCCCCACCCTCGCCTGGATGAAGACCACGCCCGGCCCGTCGGCCTTGTAGATCTCCTCGACGGTGGGCATGCCGCTGGACGTCTTGCTCGACGACTCGCCGTCGAGGTTGGAGCTCGGAACCGCCACCGAGGTCTCGCGGACGACCTGCGTGGTCTTGCCGCTGTTGATCACGCCGGTGGCGATCAGCACACCGCCGATCACGAGCACGACGAGACCGCCGGCGATGCCGGCCAAGACGTAGTTGCGGCTTGTGGAGTCGCGCATCCCCATTGCGTTCTAGGGGGGTGAACTTAACCCGACGTAAAAATGCGCCGCAGCCTGCGGAACGGCACGCGCGGCGCCGGCGGCAGCGCGAGCAGGGCCTTCAGGCGTCCCATCGGGCCGCCCATCACGGCCAGCGAGCGCCGCAGCGCGCGGCGTTCGTGACGGCTCGGAAGCTGTGCTCCGTTCGGTCCGTAGCGGTACTCCCGGAGCAGGCGCGCGTACTTCACCGCCTCCGGTCCCGCCATCGTGCGCAGCCGCCGTTCGAGCAGGGCGAGCGTGGTGCTCGGCATCACGACCATCCCCATTCGCCTGAGCGCGGTGTTGAGCTCCATCAACGCCACCTCGGCGGGGTCGCCGCCCGCGCGCCGGTGCACGACCAACGCGCGGGTCCACAGGCCCGTCAACAGCAGCAGGCCGAAGCCGGCGATCGAGGCCGCCGCCACCCAGAGGCCGGTGTGGCTGCTGCTCTCCCCCGGAAGCGCCACGTCCACGCCGGTGCCGATGGCATCCGGGCCGAGGGATTGGCCGAGGCCGCGCGGCGTGCGGCCGCCCGACAGCGCGCCGACGCCCGCGTCATCGAGCTGTGATGACGCCGGCGAGAGCGGCGGCGTCGGATCGAACGTGACCCAGCCGATGCTCGGGAAGAACACCTCGACCCAGGCGTGGGCATCGAAGTCGCGCACGCGGTATTCGCCGGGCGCGTCGGTGACCGGCGTGCCGGGCGCGAAGCCGCTGACCACCCGCGCCGGGATGCCGAGCATGCGCAGCATCAGCGCCATCGAGCCGGAGAACTGCTGGCAATAGCCGAGATGGGTCTGGGTCACGAACGTCGCGAGCGGATACTGGCTCAGCTTCGGATGCTCGCTGTAGGTGAAGAGGTTGCTGTGGAAGTACTTCTGAAGCGCGTTGACCACGTCGTATTCGGTCTTCGCCCCCGCCGTCACCCTCAGCGCCTCGCGGTACACCCCGGCGTACGGCGAGGCGACGAGCTCGCCCTCCGCACCGAGGTCGCTGGTGCCCGGCGCGCCGCGCAGGCCCATCGAGACCGAGGCGGAGGTGCCGCGCAGCGTTCCCGGCAGGCTCAGGCTCGTGTAGCGGGCGAAGTAGTCCTCGTAGGTCGCCGGCGCCGCCTTCATCTGCGCCGCCGTGGGCGTGGGCACGTACGCGGTGAACGTGTAGTGCTGTCCGCTGCGCAGCTCGCGGCCGTCGCCGGTGGTGGTCGTCCCATCCGAGGTGGTGTTCGTGTTGCCGATGTCCGGGCTGACCCGGAACGGCACGCCCGCCCCCGGGACCAGGTCACCGCGCAGGCCCGAGATGTTCACGGTGAAGCGCTTGACCCACTTGCGCTGGATGGGCGCGGGAATCCCCGCACCGGGGCTCGACCCGTCCGGCACCCGGCTGCCGATCCAGCGCGTGCCGTCGAAGTTGTTGAGCGTCTCGGCCTTCCAGTAGTAGGGCAGGTCGGTCTTGACGAACATCAGCGTCGTGCCGCGCCGCGGCCAGGTGATCGGACCGTAGGTCTGGTCCCAGCTGTAGGTGATGCCGCCCTTGGACGAGAGGATCCGCCAGTTCCGGTAGTCGAACCAGCCGATCGAGCGGTCGAACGACGCGGCCACGGGCATCGCGATCAGCCCGGCGATCCCGAGCGCGACCGCCGCCCCCGCCGCGTCGCGGGCCTTCAGCCGCGGAAGCCACAGCCAGGCCGCGATCAGGACGAGCAGCACGAGCCCGCGGCCGATCTGCCCGTTCGGCGTGCTCTCCGCGAGCGACATGGCGAACAGGCCCACGAGCAGGACGAGCGCGACCATTCGCAGGGCCGGTCCGAAGCGGCGGGCCGGCCAGAAGCCGAACGCCGCGGCCGGGACCAGGAAGAGCGGCCCGTTCAGCATCAGCGTGACGCGGACCCAGTGGTCGCCGCCGGTGTACGGGTAGATCGTGGCCTGGGCGCCGACGAGACCGCGGTTGAGGCCCTCGCCGAGCCCGTCCCAGTGGCCGGGCGGCAGGTAATGGGGCCGCAGGCCAGCGGCGAGAAGGGCCACCACGGCCATCACGAAGACGATCAGCGGGCGGGCGATCACCAGGGCGAGACCCGGCCGTTCGGGCAGGCCCGTGAGCCAGAGCGCGGCGGCCCCCACCGTGACCACCAGGACGACGAGCATGCCGCGCCCGACCGGCGGGTTCACGATCACGCCGAGCCAGTGCGCCATCGTGAACGCGGCGAAAGCGAGGAATACGCCGAGCCGCAGCAGGCCGGCGATGTTCTCGTTGACCCGCGCCGAGCTCGTGGTGTCGCGCGCGGGCGGGACCGCGCGCAGCGGGGCGTCGAGCCGTGCGGCCATGCCGCTCATGCGGCGTGCCTCCCCCAGGAGTTGAGCCGGTAGCCGGTGCAGCCCGCCACCGTGAAGGTCGCGCCGCGGCCTTCGATCGCGCGCGGGGTGACGAAGAACGAGCCGCTGCTGCGCTTCACCGAGGGCGGCAGACTGCCGCCGCCCGCGCTGATCCAGAAGACGGGCCCGCTGCGCTCGAAGCGGCGCATGTTGGGCCCGCCGTCCGCGGCCTCGATGAGCGCGAGCCGTGCGTGCAGTGCCGGCCAGCCGCGCAGGTCGCGCTGGAGGTCGGTGGCCCGGCGGTCGCCCGGCAGCAGCAGCGCCACCCCGCCCGCCCGGCGAGCCAGGTGGACCGCGAGCGATGCCCCGGCGCGCACCGCGGCGTCGAGATCCTCCTCAGTCGCGGCCCCACGCGGGTCGAGCACCACGAGCGGGCGCGCGTCCGCCTCGGCCACCAGGCGGCGCTCGACCATCGTGCCGGTGCGCGCCACGGTGGGCCAGTGGATGCGCGAGGCGGGCGCGCCGGTGCGGTACGGGCGCAGGGAGTGCAGCTCGAGCTCGGCCGCCGCCTCGGTGAGGGCGCCGCTGACGGTTTCCATGCCGGCCGCGCCGCCGGCCGGCCCGAGCAGGACCGGCTCGATGCGCGGCAGCACGAGCAGCTCGCTCTCCTCGCTCAGCACCTCGCGCTGGGC
>DATNBJ010000372.1:0-2364 GCA_035572055.1 Thermoleophilaceae bacterium
CCGTTCAGCCCGCCGCTCGAGCGCGCGGTGCTGCCCCAGCTCGACGACGTGAAGGAGGCGTGCCGTGAGCTCCTCGCCTACTAGCACGAGCACCGTCGAGGTGACGATGCCCCAGATGGGCGTGTCGGTGGCCGAGGGCACGATCGTCGCCTGGCGCAAGGCGGTCGGGGATCAGATCGAGGCCGACGAGGCGATCGTGGAGATCTCCACCGACAAGGTCGAGACTGAGATCCCGTCGCCGGCGTCGGGTGAGATCGTCGAGATCCTGGTCGAGCCTGGTGTGACGGTCGACGTCGGCACCGTGCTCGCCCGCATCGGGGTGTCGGGTGCCGGTTCTCGGGTGTCGGAGCCTCAGCCTGAGGCCGCGCCGCCTCCGAGCAACGGAAACGGGCTTGCTAAGCCGCGCAATGGATCGCCGCCGATCTCGCCGGTCGTCCGGCGCATGGCGGATGAGCACGACATCGACCTGTCGCAGGTCTCCGGCAGCGGCCGGCTCGGCCGTGTGACCAAGCGGGACGTGCTCGCCTATCTGCACGACCGCGACGAGGGCGTCGAGGCTCCCGCCGCGCCGAAGGAGGCGACGCTCCACATCGAGTCCCCCTACGTCGAGGAGCAGATCCCCACACCCGACACCCGACACCCGACACCCGGGGCCACGACGCAAGGGCTCTCGCTGATGCGGAGACAAATCGGCGAGCACATGGTCCGTTCGCTCCAAACCGCAGCGCACTGCACCACGATCGTCGAGGCGGACATGAGCGCCATCGAGGAGGCTCGCGGCCGGCTCTCGTATCTGCCGTTCGTGGCGCGGGCGACCATCGCCGCGCTGCGCGAGTACCCGATGCTCAACGCCACCCTCGACGGCGACAAGCTCACCGTGCACGAGGAGGTGCATCTCGGGATCGCCGTGTCGCTCGGCGAGAACGGGTTGATCGTGCCGGTGGTGAAGAACGCCCACGAGCTCTCACACGAGGGCCTTGCGACGAAGATCAGGGACCTGGCGGAGCGGGCGCGGTCGAAGCGGCTGACTCCCGACGAGGTGTCGGGCGGCACGTTCACGATCACCAACCCGGGAGCGTTCGGCGCGCTGCTGGCCACGCCGATCATCAACCAGCCGCAGGTGGCGATCCTCGACCTCGAGGCCGTGACCAAGCGGCCGGTGGTGGTGAACGGGGATAGCATCGCCATCCGCTCGATGACCTACCTCTGCATGTCCTGGGACCACCGCGCGCTCGACGGCGCGCTGGCGGCGCAGTTCCTCTCGAGCGTGCGGAAGCACCTCGAGGGCTGGAATGGCTGACCTGCTCGTCTCCACGTACGAGCAGCCCGTGCCGTACATGGTCGGGCTCGAGATCCAGCGATCCGCCGAGCCCGACCATCTGCTCCTCTTGGAGCACGAGCCCGTGTACACGCGCGGGCGCCGGACGAAGCCGGAGGAGCTGCCGATGGGCGAGGACTGGTACCGCTCCCAGGGCATCGACATCTGCGACACCGACCGCGGTGGCGCCGTGACCTACCACGGTCCCGGGCAGCTCGTGGGCTATCCGATCATGCGGATCGGCGGCGTGCACGAGTACGTGGCGAACCTCGAGCGCGTGCTCATCGCCGCGCTGGCCGACGAGGGCGTGGACGCCGAGGTGCGCGGCGGGCTCACCGGCGTGTGGGCGCCGAAGGGCAAGATCGGCTCGATCGGCGTGCACGTGTCGCGGGGGGTGACCACGCACGGTTTCGCGGTGAACGTGGACAACGACCTCCAGCCGTTCGAGTGGGTCGTGCCGTGCGGGATCGAGGGCGCGCAGATGAGCTCTGTCTGCAAGGAGACCGGCGAGTCGGGGCGGTTGCCCCACTTCCGGGAGGCGATCATCGCCCGCTTCTGCGAGGTGTTTGAGCGCGAAGCGCAGGTTGTAGTCTCGACGGCGGGATGAGTCCCACCAGGTCGAGAGCCAACCCCGGCGGCGCGCGCGTGCTCGAGATGGGCGACGTGCTGCCGTTCCGCGAGCGCAAGCCCGCCTGGTTCAAGGTGCCGGCGCCCGGTGGCGCGCGCTACCGCGAGCTGAACAACCTGATCGAGGACCAGGGGCTGCACACGGTCTGCCGCGAGGCGGCCTGCCCCAACATCGGCGAGTGCTGGCAGCGCGGCACGGCCACCTTCATGATCCTCGGCGACACCTGCACGCGGCGCTGCGGCTTCTGCAACGTGAAGACGGGGAAGCCGACCTTCAACGATCCACTCGAGCCGCTGCGGGTGGCGCAGTCGGTGAAGAAGATGGGCCTGCGGCACGCGGTGATCACGAGCGTGGACCGCGACGACCTGCCGGATCTCGGGGCGAGCGCGTTCGTGGGCGTGATCCGCTCTATCCGCAG
>DATNBJ010000373.1:0-5404 GCA_035572055.1 Thermoleophilaceae bacterium
CGAGTCGTGTGAGAGGTGCGTCGAGCACAGCGTGTAGACGGCGAACAGGTGGGTCGGGCACTCAATCGTCCTTGAATAGGCCTCGTTGCTCGATGCTAACCCCACCTTCCGCGCTCCCGCAAGCGCTGAATGAGCAAGTCCCACCGCGGGTCCTCACAAGGTGACAGCCCGCTACCCGTCTGAAGGATTGAGGTCCAGAGGAGCGAAAGGCGGCTCTGGACATGTCCACCCTACCCCAAGACAGTTCACCCGAGCGTGGATCCGACGCCGGCTCGGCACTCGCACGTAGGCGCGACGCCGTTCTCCGCCGCTGGCTGGGAATGGAGGTCGAGCGCTCGACGGTCGGCGACCTCGCCGAGCGCCCGCTGAGCGCCAGGCTGCGCGAGCTCGAGGAGCTGTTCGACGCCGCCGTGCACGAACTGCGGTCGGGACCCGCGGACGGGGACGGGCAGTTGTACGAGGAGCTGTCCCGCGCGCTCGAGCGCCAGCAGTCGATCGGCGTGCCGTTCACGCTGGCGCTGCTCGGAGCGCCGAGCGCTGACGCGAGTGGATGGCTGGCCGCGGTGTCAGAAGCTGCTGAGGAGGGGACGCGCGTGGTGGACGCAGGAGACGGTATCGCCGCCGTGCTCCTCCCGGGCGCCAGGCCCGCGGAGGCCGGCCCGGCGGTGGACCGTCTTCGGGCCCTGGCGTGGAGCTCCACCGGCTGCCAGGGCCGCCTGCCCACCGCCGGCATGGCCTCGAGCCCTGAGAACGGAAGCTCGCCGGAGGAGCTGATGGGCGTGGCCCAGGAGGCGCTGCGCCGGCTGTCGCCGCCCGAGGACGAGCCGCCGCGGTTCGAGCGCAGCTCCGCCGACGCGTCGGTGACGCCTCTCTATCCCGAGCTCTCCTAGCGCCCCGAGTCGGAAATTCGTGCGCACCTTCCCGGCGCCTGGATGCGCCTGACGGTCGCCGCTCCCTCGCCGGACTACAAGTAAGTAGATTCGAGCGCGTGACCGACGCGCTGATCGACATCGCGACCGCGCGCGAGCGCGTGCTCGAGAAGGTCACTCCCCTGGGCACGGAGTCCGTGGAGCTGCCGGCGGCGCTCGGCCGTGTGCTGGCGGAGGATCTTGCGAGCGCGCAGGACCTGCCGCCCTTCGATTCCTCGGCGATGGACGGCTACGCCGTGGTGGCGGGCCCGGCTGCCGAGCTCGCGGTGGTCGGCGAGTCGCGCGCTGGGCATCCTGCCGAGCGGCCGCTCGCGAGCGGCGAAGCGATCGCCATCTCCACGGGCGCGCAGATCCCGGAGGGCGCCGATGCCGTCGTGCCCGTGGAGCGCGTCGAGGTGAGCGACGGGCGCGTGAGAGTGCCGGAGACGCCTCCGGGCAACCACGTGCGGCACGCGGGCGAGGACGTGCGTGCCGGCGAAGTCGTGGTTCGCGCGGGGAGCATCCTCGGGCCCGCTGAGCTGGCGGTGGCCGCCTCGGTCGGGCGCGACGCGCTGACCTGCGGGCGCCGGCCGCGGGTGGCGGTGCTGGTCACCGGCGACGAGCTGGTCGGGCCGGGCGTGCCGCTCGGCCCGGGGCAGATCCGCGACTCGAACACCACGGCGCTCGGGGCGCAGGCCGAGCGCGGCGGCGCCGAGGTGATCTCGCGCGGAGTGGTCCGCGACAACCTGGACGCGACCACCGCTGCGCTGGGCGCCGCGCTGGACGGAGCCGACGTGGTGGTCGTCTCGGGCGGCGTGTCGGTGGGGCCGCACGACCACGTGAAGCCGGCGCTGCAGTCGCTCGGGGTGGAGGAGCACTTCTGGGGCGTGGCGCTCAAGCCGGGCAAGCCCACCTGGTTCGGCTCGCGCGCGGGGACGCTGGTGTTCGGCCTGCCGGGGAATCCCGTCTCGGCCATGGTCACGTTCCACCTCTTCGCGCGGCCGGCGCTGCGCGCGCTCGCGGGCGGCAACCCCGAGGACACCCGCACCATCGGCGTGCTCGACGAGGCGGTGGAGCGCAATCCCGTCCGCGACCAGGTGCTGCGCTGCGTGCTGAGCGCGCGCGAGGACGGCTGGCACGTGCTGCCGACGAAGGCGCAGGAGTCGCACGTGCTCACCTCGATGGTGGGCGCCGGCGCCTACGCGCTGGTGGTCGCCGGGGAGGGCGAGGCGCCCGCCGGCGAACACGTGCCGATCGAGCTGGTGTTCTGAGCTTCCGCGCCGGTTACGGTTCTGTCGTGCAAATCGGAGCGCACCCGAGGCGCGAGCTCGAGCGCCGCCGCGAGGCGCGGGCGCGCGTGCGCATCGTCAAGGAGCACGAGGTGAAGTCGGAGCCGGGCGAGCCGGTGACCACCCGGCAGAGCGCCGACGTGACCCTGCCGCGCACGGAGCTCGACCGGATCTGGACGCCCGAGTACCTGGAGCGGCTCGCGCGCACGTATTGGCGCTTCCTCACGCGCATCTCGCTGGGGATCCTCAAGATCCGCTACACGCCCAACTCGCGAGAGGTCGTGCTGTTCGGGCGGCCGCTCGTGCTGCTCCGCTTCTTCGCGCCCGAGTACGACGCTCAGGCCGACTGCGGTTACGTGACCTGGCGGATCGACCGCGGGCTGCTCGTCGCGCCGCCGGGCCGCGGCCAGGGCTGGCTGAGGATCACCGTGCGGCGGCCGCCCGAGTCGCTTCTGCCCGATGACCCGACCACCACCAGCGACGACTACACGACGATCCGCGTGACCTCGGAGGTGGCGAGCTTCTATCCCACGCTTGCGGGCTGGGGCTGGTTCGGCCGCATCGGCCGCGTGATCTACCGGAACACGCAGCTCCGGATCCACGTGATCGTGACGAACGCGTTTCTCAGGTCGCTGGCACGGATGGATCTCGCGCCGTCGGTCGTGGGGTCGCTGCGTGAACTGCCGGAGTCGCTTACTCGGGTGACTCGTGACTCGTGACTCGACCCTCTCCGAGTCACGAGTCACGAGTTACGAATCACCACCTACCCGTAGCGCTCCCCGGTGATCTCGCGCAGCTTCGTCCGGTCGTGGCGGGCCTGCACGCGGCGGACCGTGCCCGAGCGTGAGCGCATCACGAGCGACTCGGTGGTGGCTCCGCGGGCGCCCTCGTAGCGGACGCCCTGGAGCACGTCGCCGTCGGTGACTCCCGTGGCGGCGAAGAAGACGTCGTCGCCGGCGACCAGGCGGTCGCGGTCGAGGATCTCGTTCAGGTCGTAGCCGGCGTCGAGCGCCGCCTTGCGCTCCTCGTCGTTGCGCGGCCACAGGCGGCCCACGATCTGGCCGCCGATGCACTTGATCGCCGCTGCGGAGATCACGCCCTCGGGTGTGCCGCCGATTCCCCAGAGGAGGTCCACCGAGCTGCGCTCGGTGACCGCGAGCAGCGCCGCGGACACGTCGCCGTCGGTGATGAAGCGGATGCGCGCTCCGGCCTCGCGGATCTCCTTGACCGCGTTCTGGTGGCGCTCGCGGTCGAGCATGACCACCATCACGTCGCGGATGTCGCAGTCCTTGCGCTTTGCGACGAGGCGCAGCGTCTCGCCCAGCGGGCGGTCGAGGTCGAGCAGGTCCGCGATCTCCTCGGAGCCCGCCATCTTCTCCATGTAGACGCACGGGCCCGGGTCGAACATCGTGCCGCGCTCGGACATGGCGATCACGGCCAGCGCGCTCGGAAGGCCGAGCGCCGTGAGGCGGGTGCCCTCGAGCGGATCGACGGCGATGTCCACCTCCGGGGGCGAGCCGTCGCCGATCTGCTCGCCGTTGTAGAGCATCGGCGCCTCGTCCTTCTCGCCCTCGCCGATCACCACGATGCCGTCCATGCGGACGGTGTCGAGCACCAGGCGCATGGCGTCGACGGCGGCCTGGTCGGCGGACTCCTTCTCCCCCATGCCAACCCAGCGTGCGGCGGCCAGCGCGGCGGCTTCAGTTACTCGTACGAGCTCGAGCGCGAGGTTGCGATCCGGCTTGCCGTGGGCGCTCGGGTCCTCGGTGATCTGCGTGCTGTGGGTCCCCATGCGGGGTCAGATTACCCCTGGAGGCTTTCTCGCACGGTTGCCGATGGCCTGGCGCATCAGCCCGCCGGCGAGAATTCCGATCGCCCCGATCAAACCCAGGAACCAGCCGTAGGAGAGCTTGATGCCGACCGCGTCCGATCCTCCGGGCTTCCCGAGGATGATCCCGTTGAGCAGGATCAGCACCGTGGCGGTCATGCCGACGATCATCGTCACCTCGCCCGGGCGCCAGGTGAGCGCGTGCCCGCGGACCACGATCCAGGCGAGGATGAACGGGGCGATGCACGCGAGGGTGAGCAGGACGTCCAGCCGCGCGAAGGTCTCCCACGCTGTGAACTGCCCGCGCGTGCCGTGCAGGACCGAGTTGATGTTGCAGCCCTTGGGCAGCCGGTCCGCGTCGCAGCTCGTGTGGAACCAGGGCAGGAACAGGGAGCCGAAGAGAACGGCGGAACCCGCGAAGCCGATGAACTCGCCCAGGTTCAGCCGGCTCAGGTCGAAGGCAGCGGGCGCGTCGTCCGGCCGGTCCTCGTGGTTCTGGCGGATCGACCCGCCCCAGGCGCCGAGGAGGATGCCGGGGATCGTGGTGAGCAGGAGGTAGAGGACCTCCGGGTCCGGCAGCTTGACCTTCGCGCGGCCACTGACGACGCCGTGGGCGATCAGGATGAACGCGCCGTAGATCGCGCCGCTGACGAGGCCCCGCGCCGCGCCCTGGCGGGACCCGTACATCTCGAACCCGCCGAGCACTCCGCCGACCGCGGCCAGCAGGATCAGGACGATGTAGATCCCCTTCGACTTGTCGAGCGCGATGCCGGTCAGGAAGCCGTAGCCCGCCGGCACGACCAGCGCGAGCGTGACCCGTGCTGACAGCGGCCGGGTGAGCAGCAGCGGCGGAGGAAACCCCATCCCGCGCTGACCCTACCTCAGCCCGGAAGGCAGAGATAGGGTCCGCCTGACGTAGTTTCCGAGGAGAGGAGAGCAGGTGGCCGTAGTCAAGATCATCGAACTGGTGGGCAGCTCCAGCGAGAGCTCGGACGCCGCGGTGAAGGCGGCGCTCGCCGATGCGCGGCAGACCCTGCGGAACATCAAGGCGGTGGACGTCGTGTCCACCGGCCTGCGCGGCGAGAACCTCGACGAGTGGCGCGCGCACGTGCGCGTGGCGTTCCTCATCGAGCGTGTGAGCGAATAGGCGAGTAAGTGCGCGGCGCGGCTGGGCAGGATCTTGATCCGCCCGGCGTCTTGTAACGAAACAGTCATCAAAGGGACTTCACGGCTCAGCACGCGAACGTCCCGTACGATCCTGTCCAGCCGCCTGTGCGTCCTCAGAAAACGCAGACAGGGCCCCGAGGAGGGGCCGACGGCCTGCTCAAGCAGCAGTATCGGGACCTGCTCGAAGAGACGCGCGAGCGCACGATGTGGCT
>DATNBJ010000374.1:0-19074 GCA_035572055.1 Thermoleophilaceae bacterium
CGCTCGTAGGCGGCGAGGATCCGCGCCAGCTCGCGCTTGGGCGTCTCGCCCGACACGCCCTTGGCCTTCATGCCGGCGTCCTGGAACGCCTTGGCCACGTTGTAGGCGTGCCGCACGCCCGCGGCGTAGACCACGCCGGGCAGGTCCTTGAAGCGCACGCGATAGAGGTCGGCCACGGCCGCGTTGAACGGGCCCTGGTCCAGCAACGCGGCCAGCTCTTCCTGATCGAAGTCCTGGTCGACCTCGCCCTTTCTGAGCGGCACCTTGGCGATCGTCCTGACGCCCACGCCCGGCGGGATGCGCACGCAGCGCAGCGGCGCGATCACGCCGCGGCGGGCGGCCTGCGCCAGGTCGAACCGTGAGGTCTGAGTGGGGAAGAGGTCGGTGACGTGCCGCGCGATCAGCGCGCCGGTGGCCGTCATGCCGATGAAGATCGGGCCTTCCCAGTTGCGGATCGACATGCTGGTCTTCTCGCCGAGCGCGGTGTGGGCCTCGTCGCAGATGACGATCGTGTAGGCGTCCGAGATGTTGCCCGCGTTGCGAACGAACCACTGGTAGGTCTCGACCGTGACCGGGCCGATCTGCTTCGGGTCAGGGTCGCGGCCGAGCAGCGCGGGGGTGACGCGGTTCTTGTAGCCGCGGTCGAACAGCTCGCCGTGGAACTGGTCCACGAGGTTGCGGCGGTGGGTGAGGATCAGGACGCCGCCCGTGCGCGAAGCCTCCACGAAACCGAGGGCGGCCACGGTCTTGCCGGCACCGGTGGCGTGCTCGAACCAGAAGCGGCGCGCGGCGTTCGGGTCGTCGATGAGCTGATCGGCGGCGCGCTCCTCCTCCTCTTCCTCGTCGCGGTCCCAGTCGAGTGGCTCGTCGTCCTCGGAAAGGTCCTCGTCGCCCTCGATCTCCTCCTCGCCCGAGGGGAGCTCCTCCACCTTGGAGCGACCGTTCCCATTCCCGTTCCCGTTCTCGCCCTGCACCTCGGCGGGGAGCGCGATCAGCGTGCCCGAGAGGGCGTCGACCTGGTGGGCGGAGAGCGTGGTGCCGTCCGCCAGGTGGGGCTCGTCCTGGGCCAGCAGCCGCTCCAGTCCGAGCAGCAGCGAGAACTCGCGTCGCCAGGCGACCGAGGGCATCTCGCGGCCCTCGTCGATCTCGACGAGCGCGGCCTCGAGCGCCCGGCGGCGGGCGCTTCCTTCGCTGAGCGCCTGTGCGGCGTCCTCGCCCTCGAGCAGGAATGGCTCACGCGCGAACTTTTCAGCGCGTTCGAGATCGGCGTCGGAAACGGACGCGTCGGCGAGGACAGAAGTGCTATCAGCCATAGCGGCTTCGATCTACGAGTCGTGGAAAGCGGCGCCGTCTGCTTCGTGAAACCACCGCAGGGTCAAGGCGGTGATCAATTCGGCGGAATAGCTGCCCGAGTCGGTCTGGACAGCAGGTCCGCGCCCTCCCAACAGCGCGGCGTCTATGGATATTAAAGCACCGTTGGGGTCAGAACTGATCCCCCACTCACGCTTCGCGCTGTGCCAGGCTATGCCTCGCTCATGCGATGGTGGCTGATAGGCGGCGCCTGTGTGGTGATCGCGATCGTGGTCCTGGCGATCACCCGCGGCGGCAACGGCACGCCCAAGAGCGCGGCCCCCAGCAACGCCGCCGTGCAGAAGCAGCTCGCGGGCTCGCCCCCGGCGCTCGCGTCGATTCACGATCAGGGCAGCGAGCTGCTCGGAGGGGGCAACAGCGCCTTCCAGAAGCGGCTTGCAGACCTGAAGGGACACCCCGTGGTGGTGAACAAGTGGGCGGCCTGGTGCGGCCCCTGCAGGCAGGAGTTCCCGTGGTTGCAGCAGCTGTCGGTGAAGTACGGCAAGCAAGTGGCTTTCCTTGGGGTCGACTCGAACGACGTGTCGAGCGACGCGAAGCACTTCCTGAGCCAGCTACCGGTGAGCTACCCGAGCTACGAGGATCCAGACCTGAAGATCGCCGCGTCGATGAATGCGGTTGGCGCATTCCCGACCACGATCTTCTTCAACTCGAGTGGGAAGCTCGTTGCCACGCACATCGGGGCGTACCAGAAGCGCTCGCAGATGCAGGACGACATCGCCAAGTACGCTCGCTGAGTCGTGCCTGATTTGCGGATCGACCCCCTGACGGGTCTGAAGACGATCGTGGCGGGCGATCGCGCCACGCGCCCCGGCGGCGGCTTTCACGCCGAGCCGCGGGAGCCCCTCGATCCCGAGACCGATCCGTTCCTTGAAGGGCACGAAGATCGGACGCCGCCTGAGGTCTACGCGCTGCGGGCCGTGGGCTCGAAGCCGGACACGCCGGGCTGGAAGGTCCGTGTGGTTCCGAACCTGTATCCCGCTCTCGCGAGTGAGCAGGGAGCAGGGAGCAGGGAGCAGGAAATTGACCCGCTGGCATCCGAAGCCCGAGGCGAGCCCGGCTTCTTCGGTGTCGGACCCGCCGAGGGCGCGCACGAGGTGATCGTCAACGCGCCCGAGCCGGTCACGTCGCTGCATCAGCTCGAGCCCGAGCAGGTGGAGACCGCGATGGGCGTCTGGCGCGAGCGAATGCGAGCGCACGCGGACGCGCCCTACCGGCACCTGATCGTGAACGAGGGGCGAGACGCCGGCGCGTCGCTGCCGCACACCCATGCCCAGCTCTACGCGCTCCCGTTCGTGCCGGCCGCGGTGGCCCGCGAGCGCGAGCGCTTCACCGCCTATGCGCTGCGCACCCAGGGGCGCAACCTGCTGGCCGACCTGCTCCAGGAAGAGGTGCGGCTCCGCGAGCGCGTCGTGGCGATCGACGAGGAGGCCGTGGCGCTCTGCCCGTTCGCCTCGCGCGTGCCGTTCGAGGTGCAGATCGTGCCGCGGCGGCCGCGCTCGCTGTTCGAGGACGACGGGCCGCTGGGCGCCCGGCTGCTGCACGACGTGCTCGGCCGCCTCGAGCGGGTGCTCGGTGCGGTGCCTGCGCTGAACCTCTGGGTGCGAACGGCGCCCGCCGGGTCGGAGTACTTCTGCTGGCGGATCGACGTGCTGCCGCGGCTCACCAAGCTGGCCGGACTCGAGATGGGCACCGGCGTGAACCTCAACGTGATGCCGCCCGAGAAGGCAGCGGAGCAACTGCGTTAGTCTCGCGCGTCCCGTGCCGCCCGACGAGCGACCGATCCCGCGCCACATCGCCGAGTTCCCGCGCGAGGGATTGCCGTACGGCCGCTGGGAGGAGGCGCTGGCCAATCACTTCCTCGAGGCCTGCCGGCGGGTCGTCGCCGAGGACGACATCGGCGACCCGGGCCGGATCACCTGGTTCCCGGACCGCACCTACGGCGGCCGCACCTACGTGCCGGCCACCGCGCCGACCTCCAACGGCTACGAGCTCTTCGGCTACGTGTCATTCGCGCGCGAGCACGAGGGCGCCGAGGCCCGCGAGTTCGAGGCCTACTCCGACTACACGGACGAGACCGCGGAGGCCAACCCCGACTGGGCGCTCGACCTGTCGGACGAGGTGATCGGCACCTGGCGCGGGCCGCAGGGACGCAATGGCGAGATCGCCCTGGTGTGGGGCGTCGCCCTCGTCGAGAACGGCGCCGTGGCCACGGCCGAGCTCGGCCCCACAACCACCGACCAGTGCGTGCTCGCCGAGGAGCGCTTCACGCTCGTGTCGCTCGACAACTACACGGGCGATTACCTGGAGGTGAAGTTGTGGGGCGCGAACGGGGCGGAGCTTGCGGGCGAGTCGCTCTACGAGGACGAGTAGCCGTAGGCTTGGGTCCCCGGCCCCGGTAGCTCAGGGGATAGAGCGACCGCCTCCTAAGCGGTAGGTCGCAGGTTCGAATCCTGCCCGGGGCGTTCTAGGCCTTGCTCCTGACGAGCACCACGCTCGCCACGATGGACCAGACCAGCATCGCCACCAGCGGGAAGAAGAGGAACGAGGCCACGGTGAGCACCGCGAGCACCATGCCGAAGACGGTCAGCTTCCGTCCGAACAGGCCCACCTTTCCTGCGTTGATGGTCAGGATCCCCATCGCCAGCGCCAGGGCGAACATGCCCGGGATCACGATCACCGGATAGCCCATGTCGAGCGAGAAGCGCAGCACGTCCGGGCCGGGCTCGTGGAGGTTCCCGAAGACCATGGCACCCGCGATGATGGCGTTCAGCGTGCCGCCGATGGCGATCGCGCCGGCTGCCATTCCGCCCGCGGCAAGCGCCAGCGGGTTGCGCTGACCCGACTCGTTCGGAACCGTCACGCGCGCCCACATCTCGCTCAGGAACGTGATCAGGCAGAGCGAGGCGAGCATGAACAGAAAGGCCGAGACGACCAGCTCGGTGCGATGCCCGCTCTTCGCGTACCAGTTGACCCACGTGGCGTTGGACTTGTTGTCGTCCGGCGTGTCGGTGATGAAGAACGCGAAGAAGAACAGCACTGCGTATGCGATCCCGAGCCACGGCGTCAGCGCTCTGCGAGTGCTCGAAGCGGCTACGGCGGGCACGCTCTGACCTTCAACCATCGTCGTCATCTACCAGCTCCCCTCGGTCGGCCTATACCTGGCGCGACCTTAACCCGATGGGAGGAGCTGGTGCCAGTCGGGTGTATGTCCGACCTCTGACAGGGTCAGCGCGAGCGCACCTCGACACGAAACCCGTCGGGATCCAGGAAAAACGTGGCGTAGTAGTTCGGGTGGTAGCCGGGCCACGCTCGTGGCGGATGGAGAATCTCCGCGCCCGCCTGCACCGCCGCCTCGTGCACCCGGTCGACGTCCCTACGGTCGGTCACCGCGAAGGCCAGGTGATGGAAGCCGGGCGCGTAGAGCTCGAACGGCTGCTCCGCCTCGGGTCCCGACGCCTGCCGCAGGCCGAACGAGCCGCTGCCGTCGCCGGGGAAGCGCATGTAGTGGATCGGCTCACCGCGCTCGCCCTCGAAGGTCACCGGCGGCGTGAGGCCGAGCTCGCCCAGCACCGCGAGGTAGAAGGCGATCGAGCGGTCGACGTCGCAGCAGACCAGATCCACGTGCGCGAGCCCGTTGAGCACGCTGTCTATCGTCTCTGATCTCGCACCGCGACGTCCACGACAGCACGGCTAGGGAGGCCATGCTTCAGCTGATCGAGAGACGAGACGGCGCGCCCAGGATTCGCCGTCCCCATTTACACAAGGTCCCGCCCAAGAAGGTGGCGCGGCCGCTGCTCGTCGCGATCGGGCTGCTGGCGCTCACGGTGGCGGGCATGTGGTTGGGCCTGCGGGTGGCCGGGCGCACAACGCACAAGACCGCGCTCGGCACGGTCTCGTTCTCGGTGTCCCCCTCACTCCACGGGCGAGTGGACGCGTTCGTGCCGATCGCCGACTGGGGCGCGCGGGCACATGCGTTCCAGGCGCCGATCACCGTGCACGTGGAGCCGCGCGCGGTGAATCGCCGGACCGTGGTGAACGCGGCAGGCGGCAACGGAACCGCGCTGGCGCAGGCCGAGCGCGACTCGCGGACGGCTGCCAGGTCGGCGCTGCTGCGCGCCTACCGCTACGCGGTGCTCGGCGCCTTGGTGGCGGGACTCCTGCTCGCGCTGATCCTGGCCCGGCGTCCGGGCGTGCCGCGCGGGCACCTGATCGCCATGGCCGCGACCCCGCCGCTCTGCGCGGTGCTGATCGGCGGCGCGGTGCTGATGCGCGTGAAGTCGACGTTCGACTCGGGCGCCTTCGACCACCCGCACTTCTACGCGCGCGGGGCCGAGCTCGAGCAGCTCCTGAAGGTCGCCGACAACGCGCAGCGCGTGGGCTCCGGCTACACCTCGCAGGTGCAGCGCGCGCTCGGCGGCTTCGCGGCGCTGGTGGCCGCCGGCGGCCGCTTCTCCACCGCGGCGCCTCCAACCACGCAGGCCGTGCTCGCCTCGGACCTGCACGACAACCTGCTGGCGCTCGACGCGGTGCGCAGCCAGTTCCGCCGCGAGCCGATCTTCTTCCCCGGCGACTTCGGCCAGAACGGCAGTCCGAGCGAGAGCAGGCTGCTCGTGCGCAAGCTCGCCAAGCTGGGCGCGCCGATCATCGCGACCTCGGGCAACCACGACTCCTCGTTTCTGATGCAGCGGCTGGCCGACGTCGGCGTGACCGTGCTCACGAGCAAGGGCCGCCTGCTGGCGAACGGGAAGACCGACGGCAAGCCGGTGCAGAAGATCATGGGCCTGAAGGTGGCGGGGCACGAGGACCCGCTCGAGTGGCAGGGAGCGGATGCCGACGATCCGAAGCGCGTCTTCTCCTTCGCGGAACGGCCGAACGGCGGCCTGGACTTCGCGGTGGCCGAGCAGCAGACAGCCGACTGGTTCGACGCGCTGCCGCAGCGGCCCGACGTGGTCCTGATCCACCAGAACGGGCTCGCGCAGTACCTGGCGCGCACGCTGCACGAGGGCAGCTACCGCCGGCCGCTCACGATCCTGACCGGTCACGACCACAAGCAGCACGTCGACAGGTACGGCCCCATCACGGTGGTGGACGGCGGCTCGGTGGGCGCGGGCGGCGTGTTCGGCATCTCGAAGACGGCCGTCGGATTCGCCTACCTGAACCTGAGCACGCCCACGCTCGACTCCGTCGACCTCGTGCAGGCCGAGCCGTTCAGCGGGGCCGCGCAGGCCGACCGCGTGGTGCTCAGCGGCGAGCAGCCCTGCACGGGCCAGCGCTTGACCTGCCACTGACGCGTCAATCGTCCTACGCTCCACCGGTGGACTCGACGACTGAGCTGGAGCTCGTAGAAGCGCTACGCGAGGGAGACGAGGCAGCCTTCGCCGAGCTCGTGGACCGCTACCACGGCTCGCTCGTGCGGGTGGCGCGCCTCTACGTACGCGACGGCGCGACCGCCGAGGAGGTGGCTCAGGAGACCTGGCTCGCGGTGCTCGGCGGCATCGATCGCTTCGAGGCGCGCTCGTCGGTGAAGACCTGGCTGTTCCGCATCCTCACCAACCGGGCGAAGACCCGCGGCGAGCGCGAAGCCCGCAGCATCCCCTTCTCCGCCATGAGCGACGGCCACGGTCCGGCGGCGGAGGCGGAGGAGCAGCCCGAGCTGACGCCCGGCACCTGGCGCTCCTGGGAGGGCGACCCCGAGGAGCGGCTGCTCGCCGGCGAGGCGCGCGAGCTGATCCTCGCGACGATCGAGACCCTGCCGCCGGCCCAGCGCGCGACCATCACCCTGCGCGACATCGAGGGCATGAGCGCGGAGGACGTTTGTAACGTTCTCGAGGTCAGCGATACCAATCAGCGCGTGCTCCTGCACCGCGCCCGCTCGACCGTGAGGCGCGCTCTGGAGCGGTATCTCGGGGAGACGGAAAACAGTTGAATCGGTTGCGCTGTGAGGAGCTGGTCGGGCTCGTCACGGACTACATGGATAACGCGCTTGACGCGGACAGACGCCTTGCCGTGGAGGAGCACCTGGCGGTGTGCAGCGGCTGCGTGCACCACGTCGGCCAGATGCGGCTGACGGTCGAGGCCGTGCACGGTCTGCGCGAAGAATCGCTCCCTCCGCCCACGCGCGAGGAGCTGCTCGAGCTGTTCCGCGAGTGGAGACGCAGCGAGCTGACGTGATCGACGACGGTCGGGTGCTGCCCGAGCGCGTGTCGACGCTCGAGCTGTTCTTCGACCTCGTCTTCGTCTTCACCATCACCCAACTCACCACCGTGTTGGTGGAGCACCCGAACGCCAGGGGCGTGTTCCGGGTCGTGCTGATGCTCGCGGTGATCTGGTGGATGTACGGCGGCTACGCCTGGCTGACGAACGCGGTGCCGCCCGACCGCCCGAGCCGGCAGCTCCTCCTGCTCGGCGCGATGGGCAGCTACCTGGTGCTGGCACTGTCGGTACCGCAGGCGTTCAGCGGCGCGGGGCTCAGCTTCGGCATCGCCTACGCGCTCGTGGTGCTCGTGCACATGGGCCTGTTCTCGCGCAGCGAGTCGGCGAACGTCACGCAGGCGATCTCCAGCCTGGCCCGCTACAACGGCGTATCGGCGCTGATGGTGCTGGCGGGCGGGATCGCGGGCGGCACGGCCCAGTACGTGCTCTGGGCGGCGGCCGGCCTGTTCGAGTGGCTCACCCCGATGATCAACGAGCCCTCCGGCTTCGAGGTGGGCCCGGCCCACTTCGTGGAGCGGCACGGCCTGGTGGTGATCATCGCCATCGGCGAGTCGGTGGTGGCGGTGGGGATCGGCGCAGCGGGCCTGCCGATCGACCTGGAGCTAGTGGCGGTCGCGCTGCTCGGTCTGACCCTGACCGCATGCCTCTGGTGGACGTACTTCGGCGGCGACGACTCACGCGCGGAGATCGCGCTGGCCGGCGCGCCGCCCAGGCCGCGGGCGATCATGGCCGTGAAGGCGTTCGGCTACGGCCACCTGCCGATCCTGCTCGGCATCATCGCCATCGCCGCCACCCTGAAGCACACGATCGGGCACGCGTCCGACGAGCTCGACCTCGCGCCCGCACTGTTCCTGGCGGGCGGCGCCGCCCTGTTCCTGCTCGGCGACGTGATCATGCGACACACGCTCCACATCGGGCAAGGCCGCTGGCGGGCGCTGGCCGCGGCCGTCGTGCTGCTCACGATCCCGCTCGGCACCGAGGTGGCGGGGGTCGCCCAGCTGGCCGCGGTCGTGCTCGTGATGGTCGGGCTATTCGCCTGGGAGGCGGCTAACGGTCCGGACGGTCCGGGTAGACGTCGTCGATGGTCGTGAGCGGCACGTACGGTGCGCCATCCAGCGCCTGGCCGATCGCCTTACCGCCGCCGGCCAGCCGGTCGAGCACGCTGACCACACCCACCACGTCCAGCCCCTCGGAGCGGACCCGCTCCACCGCCTCGATCGTCGAGCCGCCGGTGGTGACCACGTCCTCCACGATCAGGCAGCGCTCGCCCTCCTCGAGCAGCGGCCCCTCGATCCAGCGCTGCAGGCCGTGCTCCTTGCGCTCCTTGCGCACGATGAACCCCTTGTAGGGCTCGCCGGTCGTCAGCGCCGCGCACGCCACCGGGATCGCACTCACCGGCACGCCGCCCACGGCCGTGGCGCCGCACTCGCGCGCCTGCTCGGACACCAGCTCACCCAGCGCCATGAACGTGTCCGGCAGCAGGATCGCTCGCTTGGCGTCGACGTAGTACTGCGCCTTGCGCCCGCTCGTCAGGGTCACCTCGCCGATCACGAGCGCATGCTCGCGAAGGGACTCGATGAGGCGCTCGCGAGCGCTCACAGGCGCCCTCGAACATTCGCGGAGAAAGGGGGAATCCGCATGGCGGCGGCGTATCGTAGCCCTGACGGCCCATGATCCAGCGCGTCCTCCTCTGGGTCTCGACATTTTGCACGGTGATTGTGGTCGTGAGCTTCGGCCTGTTCGCGATCGAGGAGGCGGGGGCCAGCTCGAAGAAGCAGGAGCTGGCGGTCGACCAGGTCAACCAGCCCGACCCCACGCCGCACACCGAACGCGCGCGCGAGGCCAAGCACGGCGCGGTGCGCGAGCTCGTCGACGACGCCAACGACATCCTGGTGAGCCCGTTCACCGGCATCGTCAACTCGGACGACATCTGGGTGCAGCGCGGCATCCCCAGCCTGCTGGCCTTCTTCGTCTACTTCGTACTGCTGCGGATCGTGGCGGGCTATGCGGTGAGGATCCGCGGGCCCGCGCTCACTGGTAGATGAAGATCGTGTCGCCCAGGTTGATCCAGTTGTAGATCGACAGGGCGTCCGGCACCGGCACGCGGATGCAGCCGTGACTGGCCGCGTAGGGCGGCACCTCCGCGTAGCCGTGGATCGCGTAGCCGCGGATGAAGTAGCTCGAGTCGACCATGCCCTTGGCGTTGGTGCCCGGCGTCTTCGAATAGAAGTGGAACGTGCCGAAGACGGTGGGCGTCGAAGGCTTGCCCGACGACGCGTGGTAGATCCGCACGGGCCGGCCGCCGTCGGCGAGCACGAGCACCTGGCGCGACCAGTCGAACTCCACGTGCTTGCCGGAGTTCGGATACCTGAGGGCGAATCCGCCTTCACCCTGGAACAGCTTGGCGAGCACCGAGTGGTCCGCGCTCATCGTGCGCGACATGCTGTTGGCCTTGCGGTACGCCAGCACTGCCCGGCTGGTGGCCGGGCCGAACACGCCGTTCTGCGGCGTGACGTAGGCGAGCGAGTGGAGCCCCTTCTGCAGCAGCTTCACCCCGAGCCCGTGCGAGCCGGCGGTGGGATGCGGATCGACCACGTGGACGGCGATCAGCTTGCCCGCCACGAGGTGCTTGGGATCCGTGTCCTTGAACACGCGGATGGCGACCTTGTAGGTGCCGGTGCGCCGGGCCGTGAAGTGAAGCTTCACCCCGCCGACGGCACCGACCTTCCCGCGCAGCTTGGTGCGCGCCACCACCTGGCGGCCGTGCGACATCACCGTGGCCGTGACGAAGCCCGAGTCGGCGAACGGCCGAGCGCCCTGCAGGGTCACCCGCTGCCCCTTCAGCACGTAGGTGCGCTTGCCGAGCTCGATGCCGCCCGAGACCTGGATCGCGCGAGGGGACTCCGCCGCCGCGGTGGCGGGAAACACAAGCAGCGCCGCGAGGAAGAGCAGGGTGCGACGCATTAGCGCCACTTTAACCCGAGGCACGGTCGGGCGGCCACAAGGTTCCCCCCGTTGATGTAGCTTCCGCGCGCATGGCGCAGCAGAGCAGGGGCGCCGTGGTGATCACCGGCGCCTCCACCGGGATCGGCGCGGTCTCAGCCATCCATCTCTCGGGCCTCGGCTTTCACGTGTTCGCCGGAGTGCGCAAGCCCGAGGACGCCGAGCGCGCCCGCGAGTCGGGACTCGAGCCGCTGACGATCGACGTGGTGGACGCCGACTCGATCCGCTCGGCGGTGGAGCGGGTGGGTGACACGCCGCTCGCCGGTCTCGTGAACAACGCGGGCATCGCCGTGGCGGGGCCGCTCGAGTTCATCCCGGTCGACGAGTTTCGCCGCCAGCTCGACGTGAACGTGGTTGGCCAGGTGGCGGTCACGCAGGCGTTCCTCCCGGCGCTGCGCAGGTCGCGCGGGCGCATCGTGAACATGGGGTCGATCGGCGGGCGCGTGGCACTGCCCCTTCTTTCGCCGTACGCCGCATCCAAGTTCGCGCTCGAAGCGATCACCGACGCGCTGCGGCGGGAGCTGCGGCCGTGGGGGATACACGTCTCGATCATCGAGCCGGCCGCCATCGCCACGCCGATCTGGGACAAGTCGCGCGAGGCGAACGAGGAGCTCGCGAAGGGCGCGCCGCCGGAGGCCGAGGAGCTGTACGGGAAGCTGATCGACCGCATCCGGACCGAGACGGCCAAGCTGGGAGAGACGGGCCTGCCCCCGATCGAGGTGGCCAAGGCGGTGGAGCACGCGCTGACCGCCGACAAGCCGAAGACGCGCTACCTCGTGGGCCGCGCGGCCAAGGGACGCGCTGCCGCGGCGGCGCTGCTGCCCGACCGCGCCTTCGACCGGCTCATCGCACGTACGCTCGGTGACTAGCGCCTAGCCATTCCGGGGTAAAGCGCCCCTAGAGGTGGTTTGACCACCCGTGGATTTGGGTAACCGCCTGTTCGCCATTGCTGGTTACTAATGCTCGGGAGGCTTGGGGAATGGCACGGGACGCGGTGATCCTCATGGGCGTGGATGGCGCACCGGTGGTGCGGCGGGTGAAACCGTTCGATCGCGTTCGCGCCAGGTTGCGTTCCCGCGCGCTCGACAGGGCCCTCGCCGCGGGTGAGCCGACGGAGTCGGAGGCGGCGGTGGCGCTGCGCGCGCGGCGCCTCACTGAGATCTCGAAGCGAGCAGAGCTCGCGCGCACGCTCAACCAGCTCGTGGCCCGCGCCCGGCGCGCCTCCAGCACGGCCAGCTCACAGGTGCCGCTCGCGCGGCGCGCTGTGCTCGGCGCCGCCGAGGAGCTCTGTCTGCTCGCCAACGAGCTGGTGAACCCGGGGCCGGTTGGAGCCAGCGGCGTTGCCCAGGTCCAGCTCCTGATCAGTGACGGCAACGGCCCGCTCTACAACCCGCACTGCCGGACCGACCTGGCGACGGCGGTCGAGCGGGCGATCGAGGCCCTACGTCTCTACCGGCGTCAGCCTGCGTGGTAGCGCGCGCAGCGTAAGCACGCAGGCGGCGACCACGCCGGCGGCGAGGCCCAGGGACAGGGCAGTGGAGCCGTCCACCGTGCCCGCGTACGCGATGCCGTTGTTGATCGCGTGCAGCGCTATTGGCGCCAGCAGCGTGCCGGTGTACTCGTAGAGCAGGCAGAAGACGAAGCCGAGGACCATCAGCACCGGCAACAGCGAGAGCACCTTGGGATCGGTGTAGTGGATCGCGCCGAAGACCAGTCCGTCGATGCCCGCCGCGATGAGCATCGAGAAGCGGCTGCGCAGCGCGCGGTAGAAGAAGCCGCGGAAGAAGAACTCCTCGGCCACCGGCGCAATGGCGATCACGAGAATGGCGCCAAGCACCATGTCGAGGCCGCCCTTGTCGGCGCCGAGGTCCTTCGCCACGCTCTGCTGCCCGTGGGGGTGGAGGAGCCCGATGTACAGCAGCGCGAAGACATAGAACGCCGCCAGGGCGATGGCCGCCGCGACCAGGGTGCGCTGAAGGGGTGCCCAGCGGAGGCCGAACTGCCACGGCTTCGGCGGGGCGACGAACGAGGCGAACAGCACGGCGGCGGCCACGAAGAAGCTGTCCTGGACGAGCGTGCCGCCGAGCTGGATCCCGGGCCCGTCGGTGGGCAGGTCGTGGCCGGCAGCGGCGGCGATGGCGCCGGCGATCGCGAAGACGATCAGCGTCGCGATCAGCCCCGAGGCGAAGGCCGCAGGCCCGTACCAGACCGGCCAGCGCGGCCGGCGCTCTTCGAGCTCCGTGGTCACTGCCCAGAGAGTAGGCCCGGAAGTTCGGTGAGCGCAGCGATCACGGGCACTCCATCCGCGCCAGGTCCCGCCCCTTCGCGTGCGACCAATACCGCCCGCATGCCCAGCCCGCGCGCGCCCGCGATGTCGTTCGCCAGGGAGTCGCCGACGTGCAGCGCCCGCTCCGCCGGCGCACCCGCGAGCTCGAGCGCCGCGCGGAACACCTCCGGCGCCGGCTTCGTCGCACCGACCATCGCGGAGGAGACCACGCCGTCGAGCAGCGGGGCGAGGCCGGTGCGTTCCAGCACCTCCGGCAGCGAGGCGTCCCAGTTGCTGGCGGCCACGAGTCTGAGTCCGCGCGCACGCAGCTCCTCGAGCGCGGGCCGGGCGTCGTCGAACGCGTGGAAGTGAATCGATGAGAGCAGTGCCTCGCTGATCCGCGCCAGGTCGACGTGCTCGAGCCCGAGCGACGTGCGCACCACGCCCGCGCAGCGGTCGCGCAGCTCCGACAGCGACTCCGGATCGCGCCCCTCGAGGTGGTGCCGCAGGTAGTAGGCGATCTCGTCGCCGAACGCCTTCGCCGCCTGCTCCTCGCTCACCTCGACCCCGGCGGCGCGGCGGAGCTGCTCGCGCAGGTGCGGCGCCGGTGGCTCCATCCACACCAGGGTGCCGAGGGCGTCCACCGTCACCGCCAAGATAGCCTGCTGGGCCATGCTGGCTGTCGATCTTCCCAGCAGCGGATCGCTCATCACGGCGGGGGCGACGATAGTCGTCGCGATACTCCTCGCGAAGATCGCCGACCGCGCGCTTTCGCGCCGCAGCGTGAAGCTGGCCGCAAGCGTCACGGGACGCGAGCTGTCCGCGCAGGCCGACACGCGGCTGCGCCTGGTGCGGCGCCTCGTGACCGCCGTGATCCTGCTGGTGGGCATCGGGATCGCGCTGCTCCAGTTCGCAGCGGTCAAGCGCACCGCCGCGGGCGTGCTCGCCTCGTCGGCGATCCTCGGCCTGGTGGTCGGCTTCGCGGCCCGCCAGACTCTGGCCAACGGGATCGCCGGGATCCTGCTCGCGATCACCCAGCCGATCCGGGTCGGCGACCTCGTGACGTTCCAGGGCGAGACCGGCAGCGTCGAAGACGTGCGACTCACGTACACGTACGTGCGCCTGGACGACGGCCGGCGAATGATCATCCCCAACGAGCAGCTCGCGTCGGGCACGGTCATCAATCACACGATCGTCGACCCGCGCGTGCGCGTGGTCGTGGAGATCTGGATTCCGATCGACGCCGACCCCACCCAGGCCGTTGCGCTCCTGTCCGACGAGCCCGATGTGGACGTCTCGGTGGCCGACATGACGGTCGAAGGCGTGAAGCTGAACGTGGGAACCTGGGCGGCAACCGCCTCGGAACGCGGCTCCATGGCGGCAGGACTTCGCGCTAGATGCATCGAACGACTGCATCAAGCTTCTATCCTGGGCGGCTGAACCCGCGCCCGATTGCGGGCCGTCTACGCGATGACCTACCGTCAACGACAGGCGAGGCGGCGTCGGCACAAGGCGCGCCCTCGCAACTGGATTCTCCTCGGTGTTGCGGTTCTTGCCGCCGGCGCCGGCATTGCCGTGCTCGCGGGCGTGGGCTACATCCTCGCGGTGGCCGCCTCGGCGCCGAACGTCGATGACCTGAAGCCGATCGACAAGGGCGCGAGCTCGGAGATCTTCGCGGCCAACGGCCGCCGGCTGGGCTTCGTGCAGTCGAGCACGATCCGGACGCCGATCACCTGGGAGGACATGCCCACCGACCTGCGCAACGCCACCGTGGCGATCGAGGACCAGCGCTTCTACCACCACGGCGGCGTGGACTACGAGTCGATCGTGCGCGCGGCGCTGCGCGACGTGACCTCCGGCAAGAAGCTGCAGGGCGGCTCGACGATCACGCAGCAGCTCGTCCGCAACCTCTACATCCGCTCGCCGAAGCGCGATCTGAAACGCAAGATCCGCGAGGCCAAGATGGCGTCAGAGCTGGAGAAGACGCACTCGAAGGCGTGGATCCTCCACGAGTACCTGAACGACGTGCCCTACGGGACCGTCGACGGCCAGACGGCGATCGGCGCCGAGGCCGCCGCCCAGACCTACTTCTCGAAGCACGCCAAGGACCTGACGCTCGACCAGGCCGCCCTGATCGCCGGCCTCCCGCAGGCGCCGTCCATCTACAACCCGTTCCAGAACCCGGACGGGGCGCTGGCCCGGCGCAACGACGTGCTCCAGCGGATGTACAAGAACGGCTACATCAGCGCGGCGCAGGAGCAGCAGGCGCAGGCCGCGCCGCTGAAGCTCGACCCCGGCACGCTCTACACGAAGCGCCACGAGCCCTACTTCTTCGACTTCGTGCAGGACCAGCTCATCCAGCGCTACGGCGTGAACGTGTTCCGCCAGGGCGGGCTGAAGGTCTACACGACGGTCCAGCCCAACCTGCAGGAGGCCGCTCGCAACGCGATCGCCGGGCAGCTCAACCTGCCCACCGATCCGGCCTCGGCCATCGTGACCATCGACCCCTCGAACGGCCACGTTCTGGCGATGGCATCGAGTGGCACCTACAAGCGCAGCAACTTCAACCTCGCCGCGCAGGGACACCGGCAGCCGGGCTCCGCCTTCAAGACCTTCGTGTTGACGACCGCCATCAAGGAGGGCATCAACCCGAACAGCACCTACTACAACTCGCATCCGCTCCACCTCGACCTGAACGGGACGATCTGGAACGTGAAGACCTACGGCAACACCTACCTCGGCCACGTCAGCGTCACGAAGGCGACGCTGAACTCCGACAACACGGTCTACGCACAGCTCGACCTCGACGTGGGGCCGAAGAAGGTGGCGGAGACCGCGAAGGAGATGGGGATCACCACCCACCTCGACGGCTACCCGGCGGAGGGCCTCGGCGGCCTGCGCCTCGGCGTCTCGCCGCTGGAGATGGCGGACGCCTACGCGACGCTCGCGAGCGGCGGCATCCACCACAAGCCGGTGGCGATCACCAGGGTCGTGTTCCCCGACGGCAAGCAGGACCACTTCGGCCGCAACCCGGGCAACCGCGTGCTCACCGACGGCCAGGCCGACGCGGTGACCAAGGTCCTCCACCAGAACGTGCTGGGCGGCACCGGCACGAGCGCGAACTACGGCTGCCCGGCGGCGGGCAAGACCGGCACGACCGAGGACTTCAAGGACGCGTGGTTCGTCGGCTTCACGCCCAAGCTGGCGACCGCCACCTGGGTGGGCTACGCGAACCCGCCGGTCCCCATGACCAGCGTGCACGGGATCGCCGTGGCGGGCGCGACCTTCCCGGCGAAGATCTGGCACGACTACATGAACATCGCGCACGGCAACAGCTGCGAGGACTTCCCGCCGCCGACCACACCGGTCCAGTGGGCGCCCTTCTACAGCAAGTTCACGACCACGGCGACTACCGGCCCGACCGGGCCCGCGAATTCGAAGGACAAGAAGAAGAAGTCGAAGACCAACGGCGGGGCCAAGAAGGGATACGACCCGCGCAACTACACCTCGCCACCGCAGAAGTCGCCGTCGAAGGACAAGGGCAACAAGGACCAGGGCGGCGGCGGTGGCGGCAACAATGGGGCCGGCAACGGCTCTCCATCGGACCCGTCCGGCAACTAGTGCCGTAGTCGCGCGTCCGGGAGTGCTCGCGCTCGGCGCGCTGTGCGTCCTGTATGCGGCGATGGCGGCGTTCCCGGCGGCGCCGGGGTCGAACCTGGTGCTGGCCACGGTCGGTGGCTCGCCCGACTGGCTGCTCGGGCCGCTGCGCTTCGCCGGTCTGTCCGGCGCCGACGGGCCGCTCGCCGGGCCGCTGTTCTACCTGGCGCTGTGGCTCGCGCTGCTGCTCTACGCGGCCGTCCTCATCCGCCACCGGGACATCCCCGCCCGCTCGGTGCTCTGGGTGATCGGGGGGCTGCACCTTCTGTTCCTGCTCGCGCCGCCGCTGCTGTCACAGGACGTGTTCTCCTACATCGCCTACGCGCGAATGGGCGTGGAGCACTCGCTGAACCCGTACACGCACACTCCGCTCGACATCCCCACCGACCCGGTGTTCCCGTTCGCGGGGTCGAAGGACGCGGTGTCGGTCTACGGCCCGGTGTTCACGCTGCTGACCTACCCGCTGGCGCCGCTCGGGGTTGCGGCCTCCTTCTGGGTGCTGAAGGTCGTGTCGGCGGCGTGCTCGTTCGGGATCGTGGCGCTGGTGTGGGGCGCGGCTCGCCGCCTCGGCCGCGATCCCGTGCTGCCGGCGCTGATCGTGGGCCTCAATCCGCTGACGCTCGTGCATGTGGTGGGTGGGGCGCACAACGAGGCCCTGCTCATGCTGATCGTCGTCGCCGCGCTGGGTCTCGGGTCTCGCGTGTCGGGTGTCGGGGGCGTCGCTGCCGGCGTGAGCATCAAGGCATCGGCCGGCGTGGTCGCGCCCTACCTGGTGGTGGGAGCGCGCGAGCAGTGGCGCCGCGCCCTGCTGATCGCCGTCGCCGTGCTCGCCGGGATCGCGCTGCTGGGGCTCGCCGTGTTCGGCACGCATGCTCTGGACGCGCTCGGGTTCCTCAACTCGAACCAGGAGCGGAGCTCGCGCTGGAGCTTCCCGTACAAGACCGCCCAGCTCCTCGGCGCGCTCCTGCCGGGTGAGCGGCTCGACTACCGCGACGCGGTGCGGATCGTCTACGGAGTGGCGTTCGCGGTCGTCGCGCTGTGGCTCCTGGTCCGCACCTGGCGGGGCATGGACCCGATCCGCGCCGCCGGGTGGGCCACGCTCGCGCTGCTCATCGCGTCCGCCTGGCTCGTGCCCTGGTACGCGCTCTGGCTGCTGCCGCTCGTCGCGCTGACGCTCGACCGCCGGCTGCTGATCGCCACCACCGCCCTCTGCGCCTGGATGCTCGTGATCGCGGTGCCGCTCTGATGGCCGAGCTCGAGCTGATCGCCGCGATCGAGCGGATGCTGCGCGTGCGCGGCGACGCGCTGCTGCGCGGCCCGGGCGACGACGCGGCGGTGGTGCGCGCCGCCGGCGGCGTAGCGGTCACCTCGATCGACGCGATGGTGGAGGACGTCCACTTCAAGCTGTCGACCCACTCCCCCGGCGACGTGGGCCACCGTGCGCTCGCGGCCGCCCTCTCGGACCTCGCGGCGATGGGCGCGCGTCCGGGCGAGGCCTACGTGGCGCTAGGCCTGCCCTCCGGCTTCGGCGAGAAGGCGGCGCTCGAGCTCGTGCAGGCGATGGAGGAGCTGGCCGAGCGCACCGGCACGACGATCGCGGGCGGCGACGTGGTGTCGGCGCCGCAGCTCCTCGTCAGCGTCACCGTGACCGGCTGGGCCGACGGCGAGGACTCGCTCGTCTACCGCGACGGTGTGCGTCCGGGCGATCTGATCGGGGTGACCGGCGAGCTCGGAGCGTCGGCGACAGCGCTGACGCTGCTCGACTCGGACCCGAGCGCCGGGGGCCCGCTCGTGGACCGCCACCGCCGCCCCGAGCCGCGCCTCGACGCGGGACTCGCGCTCGCCGCGGCGGGAGTCAGCGCGATGATCGACGTGAGCGACGGCGTGGCCACCGACGCGCGCCACCTGGCGGAGCGCAGCGAAGTGGCGATCGCGATCGAGCTCGAGCGACTGCCGCTCGCCGAAGGCGTGACCGACGTCAAGCTCGCGGCCACCGGCGGCGAGGACTTCGAGCTGCTGTTCAGCGCGCCCCCGGAGCGCCGCGCTCAAGTGGAAGCGGCAGCCGGAGTGACCTGGATCGGCGTGGCGAGCGAGGGAAGCGGGCTAAGCCTGGTCGATGTCAGCGGTCAGCCGCTTGACCTTCGCGGCTACGAGCATGCGTGAGAACCGCTGAGCCTCGTTGATGCGGGCTCGCCGGATCATCGCCTCAGCAACGGCATAGGGGTCGACGACGTACTCGCCGCCGGCCACTCGCCGCCTCAGCTCGCGATCGATCCTGTGCAGGTTCACGGGTTCCCCCAAGTCTCCAACCACTGTTCCAGCATAAATTGGCAGGGAGACTCCTGCGGACGAGCCCAAGGGCGAAGCCGCTGCGCGTAATGCGCCGGTGCCTCCGCGCCATATATCGACAGTCCGCAGGCAGACGCTCGATAGAACGAGCGTCCACGCCTTCAGCGCCTCAGCGCGGACTCCGTGCCGCCCAGAGCGCCTGGTCCTGCATAACCGCCGGGACCGAAGATGTTCACCGGCTCAGGTTCCTCAACCCGCGCGGCGGGGGGCTTTCG